>NZ_JBHSBO010000047.1:0-105186 GCF_042650685.1 Micromonospora sp. GCM10011542 | reverse complement strand
CCGTCACCAGCTAAGCCACCGCGTTGCAACGACCCCTCGAATCCGCCGCCTGGCGTTGTACAGGGGGCCCTTCCTAACGCGTGAGGAGTGCAGGATGAGCGTCGTCGAGCAGGCGCGACGGGCCCGGGTGGCGGCGGAGGCGCTGGCCGTGGCCACGCGTACCACCAAGGACGCCGCGCTGGCCGCGATGGCCGACGCGCTGGTGGCGCGTACCCCGGAGATCCTGGCCGCGAACGCGACGGACCTGGCGGCCGGCCGGGAGGCCGGGCTGAGCGCGGCCGTGCTGGACCGGCTCGCCCTCGACGCGGGCCGGGTGGCCGGCATCGCCGACGCGCTGCGTCAGATGGCCGCGCTGCCCGACCCGGTCGGCGAGGTGGTACGCGGCTCCACCCTGCCCAACGGTCTGGAACTGCGCCAGATCCGGGTGCCGTTCGGCGTCGTCGGCATCATCTACGAGGCACGCCCCAACGTCACGGTGGACGCCGCCGGCATCTGCCTGAAGTCCGGCAACGCGGCGCTGCTGCGCGGCTCCTCGTCGGCCGCGCACTCCAACGCGGCGCTGGTCGCGGTGCTGCGCGACGCGGTGGCCACGACCGGGCTGCCGGCCGACGCGGTGCAGTTGCTCGACGCCGGCTCGCGCGAGTCGGTCAAGGAGTTGATGCGCGCCCGGGGGCTGGTCGACGTCCTGATCCCGCGCGGCGGCGCGTCGCTGATCCGCACCGTGGTCGAGGAGTCGACCGTTCCGGTGATCGAGACCGGGGTGGGCAACTGCCACGTCTACGTGGACGCCGCCGCCGACGTGGCCAAGGCGCTCGCGGTCACCCTGAACGCCAAGACCCAGCGGCTCTCCACCTGCAACACCGCCGAGTCACTGCTGGTGCACACGGCGGTCGCCGACGCGTTCCTGCCGCCGATGCTGGCCGCCTTCGCCGAGGCCGGGGTGACCGTGCACGGCGACGCCCGGGTGGCCGGGTTCTCCGCCACGGTGGTCCCGGCCACCGAGGAGGACTACGCGACCGAGTACCTGTCGGCCGACATCTCGGTGGCCGTGGTCGACTCGCTGGACGCGGCGGTCGCGCACATCCGCCACTACGGCACCGGGCACACCGAGGCGATCCTCACCGACTCGGCGAGCGCGGCGCGGGAGTTCGTCGCCCGGGTGGACGCGGCGGCGGTGATGGTGAACGCCTCGACCCGGTTCACCGACGGCGGCGAGTTCGGTTTCGGCGCGGAGATCGGCATCTCCACCCAGAAGCTGCACGCCCGCGGCCCGATGGGCCTGCCCGAGCTGACCAGCACCAAGTACGTGGTCACCGGGGACGGGCACGTGCGCTAGCCTCGCCCGGTGAACGCCCGGTACGACCCCGCCGCGCTGACCCGGATCGCGGAGAAGCTGACCGTGTTGCGCCGGCTGGCGGACGAGGACGGGTCCGGTGTGGTGATCGGCCCGCCGGAGCCCCTGGAGCCGTTGCCCGACCTGCCGGGCGTCGCCGAGGTGTACAGCCTGTTCGATCGGCTGGAGGGGAACAACTTCCGGTTCCTTCCACCGCCGCAGACCCGCACTCCCGCCGCTTGGGCGGCGCACCTCGTGAACCCAGACGACCCGATGGGCAGCCCACTGGTCGTAGGCAAGGAGATACGCAGCGTCCCTGCGGGGCTGCGCGACGCGATCGCGGGCGGCGACCCGATCTACCTCGACCTCGAAGATCTCGACGTCTACTGGATGGAACCCGACGACTACGTCTGGCAGTACAAGCATCCCGACGATGACGTGCCCTTCACGGTCATCGCGCCGGACCTCGCCACCTTCTTCGACCGGTACGTGCTCGGACCGGGCTACCCGGAGCTGGTGGCGATCGTTCTCGGGGACGTCGCTCGCGACGAGCGGCTGCGCCGGGGGCGCCACGCCGGCCGGTACGCCGACTCCTGGCGGCGGCTGCTGATCACCGCGGGGCTCTCCGACTGACCCGCCCGGGTCGGACGCTCAGCCGACCGCCGGCCGGCAGGCGCGGATGGCGGAGAGCGTGGTGTGCACGTCGAACTGGTGCCCGTCGTCGCTCTCCCAGCCACCGTCGCTGCGCTGGGTCTCGGCCAGCCGCCGACAGGCCCGCACCATGATCCAGTCTTGCGGGTCGATGCCGACCCGGCGCAGGGTGACCGCGAGCCAGGCCGCGTCCCCCGGCGACATCCGAGGTATCCGCTCGGCGAGCACCACCTGGATCCGCGCCGACTCGGAGAACATCTCCTGCCGGTGCAGCACCGCGGCGCTCAGCCAGCCGGCGGCGAGGAAGGACGGCCAACTGCCGTCCGGGCGCAGCCGCGCGGCCAGCGCCTGGGCGGCGGCGTGCACCACCCCGGCGTACGCGCCGCCGACCCGGTGGTCCAGCGGTCCCGCGGCGCGGGCGTCCAGACCGGCGACGGTGAGCCAGAAGCCGGCGTTGGCGGTGAGGTAGAGCATGGCCTCCGGATCGCCGGGCCGGGCCCACTCCGGGGCCGAACCGGTCAGTGCCGGGTCCTCGTCCCAGCCACCGTCGGGCTGCTGCCGGGACGCCAGCCAGTCCAGCGACCGCCGAGCCGCCGGGCGGCCCAGCGCGCCCAGATCGTCGAGTTCGGCGAGCCGGAAGCAGGTGGCGTCGACCGAGGCGACGTCGGCGCCCCACGCCGCCGGCCACCCGCCGTCGGGTGCCTGACCGACCTCGGCCGTCTCCAGCAACTCCTCCGGGGGCGGCGTGCCGTTGCGCAGCCAGGAGAGGCGGGCACGCTCCACCGCGTCCCCGTGAGCCACGACGAATCCGACCGCGGCGTCCAAGTCGACCACGGCGGACACGCTACCTGCGCAGACGTCTTCTCGCCTCGGGGAATCGGCCAGCCGGGAATGGCTGCGTCGCTTCGGCCGGGAGTCCGACGGGAGTCGCGTGCGTCGATTCGTGCGCGCGTCCCGGCGGGCGAGCGTCCGAACGGGCCGTGCCGGGGCGGCGGTGTCGACCGCCCCGGCGCGATCGGTCAGTACGCCGGCAGCGACGGATCGATCTGCTTGATCCAGGAGAGCACGCCGCCCTGCACGTGCACGGCGTCGCGGAACCCGGCCGCCTTCAGCGCGGCGAGCGCCTCGGCCGAGCGGACCCCGGACTTGCAGTGCAGCACGATCTGCTTGTCCTGCGGCAGCTTCGCCAGCGCCTCGCCGGAGATGATGTCGCCCTTGGGGATCAGGGTGGCTCCGGGGATCCGGACGATCTCGTACTCGGCCGGCTCGCGGACGTCGACCAGGAAGACGTCCTTGCCGGCGTCCTGCCACTCCTTGAGCTCCAGCGCGGTGATGGTCGCGTCGAGCGTTGCCTCCTGGGCCTCCTCGGAGACCGCGCCGCAGAAGTCCTCGTAGTCCTCCAGCAGGTCGGTCACCGTCGGGTTCTCGCCGCAGAGCACGCAGTTCGGGTCCTTGCGGACCTTGATCTTGCGGTACTCCATCTCCAGGGCGTCGTAGACCATCAGCCGACCGACCAGCGGCTCGCCGATGCCGGTCAGCAGCTTGATCGCCTCGTTCACCTGGATCGAGCCGATCGACGCGCAGAGGACGCCGAGCACGCCACCCTCGGCGCAGGACGGCACCATGCCGGGCGGCGGCGGCTCCGGGTAGAGGCACCGGTAGCAGGGGCCGTGCTCGGCCCAGAACACCGACGCCTGGCCGTCGAAGCGGTAGATCGAGCCCCAGACGTACGGCTTGCCGAGCAGCACCGCGGCGTCGTTGACCATGTACCGGGTGGCGAAGTTGTCGGTGCCGTCGACGATCAGGTCGTACTGCGCGAAGATCTCGCGGACGTTCTCCCGGTCCAGCGCGGTGTTGTGGATCTCCACCTTTACCAGCGGGTTGATCTCGCGGATCGACGCGGCGGCGGACTCGGCCTTGGACCGGCCGATGTCGGAGACGCCGTGGATGATCTGGCGCTGGAGGTTGGACTCGTCGACGGTGTCGAAGTCGATGATGCCGAGCGTGCCGACCCCGGCCGCGGCGAGGTACATCAGGGCCGGCGAGCCGAGGCCACCGGCGCCGACACAGAGCACCCGGGCGTTCTTCAACCGCTTCTGCCCGGCCACCCCGACGTCCGGAATGATCAGGTGGCGGGAGTAGCGGCGGATCTCGTCAACGGTCAGCTCGGCGGCGGGTTCGACGAGCGGGGGCAACGACACGGTGGACTCCCCGGGATCGGCGGTGTGAACCGCGCCATTGTCGCGCGACGGGGCCCCCGCCGGCCATGAGGGAGGACACGTGGCCCGCGATGCGGGAGCGGGAATAACCGCCCAACCGTGCCGATCAGGGGACGAGGTCGCCCGCGTACCGGTGGCCGTCGAGGTAGGGCCAGGCGTTGGCGACGCAGCCCTCCAGGCCGTACGTCTGCTGCTGCATCACCGGGGCCGGCTCTCCGGGGCCGGGACAGGCCTCGTGCTGCTCGCCGAACTCGTGGCCCACCTCGTGGTTGACCACGTACCTCCGGTAGGTCTCCAGCGGGGCGCCGTAGTCCGGGACCGCTTCCAGCCAGCGGGCCAGGTTGATGACCACCCGGCCGGGGAGGCGGCAGGAGGTGTAGCCCTCGGTGCTCAACCCGCCCTCGGCGCACATCCGCTCTGAGGTGACCGGGGTGGCCAGGTAGATGGTGAAGTCGGCGGCGGCGGCCTCGGCCACCCGCTGCACCCGCAGCTCTTCCGAGCCGATCCAGCTGCGCGGGTCGGCCAGCACCTCGTCGACCGTGGCGGCGAAGGCCGCGACGTCCTGCCCGGCGCCACGCTCGACGGCGACCCGGTAGCGGTGCAGCGGCCCGTCCGTGCCCTGGACCGGCGTACCGCCGTCGGCCGCCGTGAAACGGCCGGCACCGGCGGACGGGTAGGCGGTGGGGGCCGCGTGCGCGCCGGCCCCGCCACCGTGGCCCACGCGGCCCTGGGTGGTGGCGGGCACCTCGGCCGGCGGGCCACCGGCGCGGGACAGGGTCACCCCGATGGCGACGGCGACCAGCAGCAGCGCGACCAGCAGGCTGCGCCGACGTCGCCGACGCATGCGGACCAGCGTGGGACGCGCGCCCGCAGCCCGGTGCGGCGGTCGCTCCGTGGGCGGGCCGGTTGGGCCGTAAGGGGACGGCGGCGTCATGAAGACCAGCCTGCCAGATTATTCGGGCATACCTCCGCTATTGCCGCAAGTGCCCCGTCGTGGCAGCGGCACCCGCGCCGCGCCGCCTCAGAGCGGTGGGCCGGCGTAGCGCCGACCGCCGACGTACGGCCACGGGTTGGGCGTACACCCGTTGAGGAAGAGGGTCTGCTGCATCATCACCGGCGCGGGCCGGCCGCTGCCCGGGCAGCGCTCGTGCCGGTGCCCGAGCTGGTGGCCGACCTCGTGGTTGACCACGTACGTCCGGTAGGTCTGCAGAGGCACCCTGGCCCGCACGAAGTGCGGCACCGAGAGCCGCCACCGGTCCAGATTGATGATCACCTGGCCGGGTGCCCGACACGAGGTGTACGCCCGGCCACCGACCCGGATGTCCACCCCGCCGTCGGCGCACATCCGACGGGCCGTACCGGCGGTGGCCAGGTAGACCGTGAAGTCGCGGGACGCGCCGGCGGGCACCTGCTGCAGTCGCAGCCGGCCGCTGTCGACCCAGCTCCCCGGGCCGGCGAGCGCCACCCGCACCGCCTCCCCGAATGCGGCGGCGTCCTCGCCGCTGCCCACCTCGACCGCCACCCGGTAGCGGCGCACCTCACCGGCGCGACCCAGCACCGGACCGCCACGGTCGTCGTAGGAGAACCGACCGGCGCCGGCGCTCGGCACCGCCCCGGGCATCCGCAGTACCGGCGACGGGCTCTGCGCCGGGCTCGACGACACCGGAGCCGACGCGGACGGGGCCGGGACGACCGACGGCGGCAGCGGCGTGGCCGACAGCGCCGGCACATCCATCTCGTCGGCGGCCAACCGCTCGGCGGCCGGGTGACCACCCGGCCCCTCGGCGATCACGGTCACCGCCGCGGCGACGGCCAGCACCACCGCCACCAACTGGGCGATCAGCGTGAACCGACGGCGACCGGAGCGGCGGGCGGACGTGGACATCCGGCTCAGCCTGCCAGATCGCGCCGCCGGACCGCCTCCTCCGTTCCGGTGCCCTCCGCCTCGGCGAGCAGGCCCACCACCGCCCGGGCGACCAACCGTGGCACCTCCAGCTGCGCCACGTGGCCGACACCGTCGAGCATCAGCAGCCGGCTGTCCGGGATCACCCGGGCCGTCTGCGGTGCGACCCGCACGTCGACCAGCCGGTCCTGCCGGCCGCCCACCACCAGCGTGGGCGCGCGCACCGCCGCGGCGAGCCGCCACAGCGAACCCGAGCCGGGCAGGTACGCCCGCAGGAAGCTGGAGACCAGCCCGCGGAACGTGCGGACGTACGCGGCGGCGTAGTGCTCGGCCTCGTAGCGCACCCGGATCTCCTCCAGCGCCTCGGCCCGGCGCTGCTCGCTGATCCGGCTGAGGTCGGCGACGCAGGCCTCCATCACCTGCTGGGCCATCACCTCCGGCGCGAGCTGGGCCAGCCGCCAGGCGGCCAGCCGTTCGCCCCGGGGGATGGCCAGCAGCGGCAGCATCCGGCCCTGCAACGAGCGGCGGAAGTCCAGGAACGGCAACGCCGGCGAGATCAGCGTGAGGGTACGCACCAGGTCCGGCCGTAGCCCCGCGACCTGCACGCAGATCGCCCCGCCGAGAGAGTTGCCGAACAGGTGCACCGGCCCCCGACCGGAGTGCTCGATCCAGCGGACGACCCGCTCGGCGAAGGACGGGATGGTGTACCGGCGGCCCGGTTCACTGCGGCCGAACCCGGGCAGGTCGATGGCCTGCCCCTCGAGCCGGTCGGCGAGCAGCCCGGCCAGGTCGGTCCAGTTCTGCGACGAGCCGCCCAGCCCGTGCACGTAGAGCGCCGGCTCCGCGTCGGCGGCGGTGGCCGGGGTTTCCCGCACGTACGTCACCGTGCCGTCGAGGTCGACCGCCCGGCCCGGCCACGGTGGCGGGATCCGGTCTTCGGGCAGGAGATGGTCGGGCCAGAGGGTGGCGCGCTTCATCGCTCCAGTCTGCCCCGGACCACTCAGGACAGCAGCGCCTCGAGCCGACGGTTGACCGCGGCCAGCGTCGCCCGGACCACCGCCTGCCGCGGATCGCCGGCGACCAGGGCGGAACCGGCGAGCTGTTCGACCCAGCCGTCACAGACCAGCAGCACCACCACGGTGGCCACCTCGCAGTTGCCGAACGGCACCACCGCCGCGTGCTCGACGAAGCACCGGCCCCGCTCGGCGTTCCCGCCGCCGCCGCGCAGCAGCTCGTCCACCGCGGCGGCCGCGGCCACGGCGCACAGCCGCAGCACGTAGCCGTCCACCGCCGGCCCGGTGGCGTGACCGGCAGCGCTCTCGCCGGCGGCGAGCAGCCGGACCTCCACGTTGGCGTCCAGGCCGAAGGTGCTGACCTGCACGTGGTCGATGACCACCCGCGGCCCCGGGTTGCCGCCGGTGTCGAGCGGCCGGGACGGCGCCGACTCCGTGGTGGTCACCTGACCACCGGAGTACGAGGTGCCGACCGTGGCCGGACTACCGGTGGCCGGGCCGGACGGCGCGGCGGAGACCGAACCCGGCTCCTCCACCGTGGCCCGGCCCCGGTGCAGGCTGCCCGGCCGGCGGCGGCGCTGGGTGTCCGCTCCGCCCCACTGGTCGGGGTCGACCGGCTTCGCGCCGGCCCGACCGCCCCGGCCGGCGACGGAGGACCCGTCGCTGGTCGTCAGCTCGCCGGTCGGCCCCTCCGAGGAGGCGCCGCGAGAGCCGGTGACCGCGTCGCGGGGTTCGGTGCTCCGGCGTTCGTTGCCCCGCGGCTCGGCGGCTCGGCGCCGGGCCGCCGGAACCGGCGTGGTGGGTGGGCCGGGCAGGTTCTGCGGTGCGGCGGCCAGACCCATCCGGTCCTGCAACAGCCGGGCCACCTGGCGGCTCACCTCGGCCGGATCGGCGCCGTCGGCCAGGTCCAGACGGAGGCTGTGGGCACCGGCCGGGGTCCGTCGCAGCGCCGCGTCCCGCACTCCGGGTACCCCACGGACCGCGTCCAGGATCGCGTTGACGTCGAACCCCTCGGGGCGCTCCTGCGGGGGCGCGGGTTCGTCCTCCCGCCGCAGGTGGGTGGCGATGCGAGCGAGTTGCGGGGTTTCGGCGGGTGGCTCCACGGCTGGCGGCTCCGGCACGATGGGCACGTCCGGTTCAGCGGGGACGCGCTGCGGCAGCACCGCCGACGTGCGGTCCGGCTGCCGGTCGTCGTCGGCCGGATCGGCCGGGGACGCCGGGTCGGGGGCGGATCGGCGGGCCGCGTAGGGAGGTGCGCTCGTCGGGGCGGGCGCGGGGAGGGTGCGGTCACGACGCCCGGACCCGCTCGTGGCGGAGGTCGGGACGGGACCGGCCGCGGTTGGCGGCTCGCCGGTCGAGGTCGGCGAGGGGTCGGACGTGGTGGGAGGCTCGACCGGAGCGGGGCCGGGCGACTCGGGGCTCTCCGGGCGGAGCCGGAACGGTTGGCCGGCCCTGGACTCGGGCCGGGGTGGATCGCCGGCGTCGGCGCCCCGGGGCGACGTCCGTCCGGCGCTCGCCGGCCGCCCACCTGCCCAGGACGGACGGTCGGCCGCGGCCGCACTGTTCATGGCCGGCCGGATGCGTCCCTCGGACCAGTCCGGGCGCTCGGCCGACGACGCTCCCGCGCTGGTCGGAATCGACGGTGGGCCACCAGCCCACCCGGGACGTTCCGCCATCGACGGCGACGGACCCGCCGGCGCCGGGGGCGTGCTGGTCGGGGTCGGATCGCTCGCCCAGGACGGCCGCTCGGGCGGTGCCGGTGGGGCGCTGGTCGGCCCCGGCCCGGCCCAGGAGGGCCGCTCGGGTGCCGGCGGCGTGCCGGCCGACGACAGCGGCGGCGTGCCGGACGACAGCGGCGGGCCACTGGTCGGCGTGGCGCTCGCCGCACCGGACCAGGACGGCCGCTCGGATGGTGCCGGCGGAACGCTGGTCGGCTTCGCCGCCGGTCCACCGGCCCAGGAGGGACGCTCGGGCGTCGACGGCGCACTGGACGGGGCGGAAGCTCCACCGGCCCACGACGGGCGCTCCTGCGCTGGCGGGGCACTGGTCGGTGCGGGATCGTCGGCCCAGGACGGGCGGCCGATCTCGCGATCGGATCCGGCCGTCGTCTGCGGATCGGGCTCGGACCGGCCGGTGCCGAACCCGTGCGGCGGCTCGGCCCGGACCGGCTCGTACGGGCGGCTCGGCTCCGCGCGTACCGGCTCGTACGGCTGATTGGGCTCGGCGGCCCAGGCCGGGGCGGACTCGTCCCGGCTGCGGCGCCCGACCGGCTCGCCACCCTGCCGCGACCAGGGCGGCGCCCATCCGCTGCTCCAGCTCGGCCGGTTCCAGCTCGGCCCGGACCAGTCCGGCTCGGCGGCCGGCGGCTCCCCGGGCGCCTCGCTGGCCCGGGAGACGTCGTCGGACTCGTCGGCCCCGAAGGACTGTGCGCGGAACGATTCGGCGCGGGAGGATTCGGCGCCGGACGGCTCGACCGTCGAGGGTGAAGAGGTCTCCGCGGCGTGGCCCCTGACCGCCCGGTCCGCAGCGTCGGCCGGCGGCTCGGGCGGGAACGGGTCCTGCCAGCCGCGCGGGTCCGCCGACGGGCCGTCGGCCGCCAACCGGTCGGCGGTGGGTGCCCGGAAGCCGGGTGGGACCTCGAACCCCGAGGCGGCGGTGCCGACCGGCGGCACCTGCACGGCCGGCGGCGCCGAGGTGGGTCGGCCGGGATCGGCCCACCGACTGCCGCGACCACCCGTCGGGTCGGCGCCGGAGTGTCGGACGGCACCGGTGTCCGGCTCGACGAGCCCGTGCTGGGGGCCGAGTGGCTGTTCCAGCGGCGGTGCGGGCCGTTGCGCGGGCACCACCAACCGGTCGCCGGTCGAGTCGTGCCGGTCGTCGTCGCCGGTCAGACCGGGCGGCGCGCTCACCGGGGAGGGCCGGTCGGTCGGCGTCTCGGCGCCGACGGAGCGGACCCCGTTGGCGTGGTGCCCGTTGACCCGGGCCGGCGGCGACTCACCGGGCAACCCGGGCAGGGGTGGTGGCAGGTCCATGTGCCGGGAGGACGAGGTGCTCCAACCCGACGCGGAGTCGGGTTGCCAGCGCGGCGCATCGTCGCGGGACCCGTCGCGCTCACCCGCGCCGGACCAGCCGGCCGTCGGGGGCGCCCACCCACCGCCGGGGCGGCCCGGGTCGTCGTGCTGACCCGTTCCGTCGCCGTGCTCTCCCGGGGTGGCGGCTCCGGGTTGCCCTGTTTCACTCACCGCGCGCTCCTTGGTCGCCCCCGCTGAGGCTACCGTGTGGTGACAGTGGCGATAAGTTACAGCGGCGGGCCATTTCCACCACGGGCTCTCGGGCCTCGACCGGTTCGGGGGGAAAATGCCGGCTCGTACGGAGAACTCGGAGGGTCCCATGACCGCTGTGGGGAACGGTGCACAGACCGCTGGCCGGCCTACCCGCCTGCCCCGTTCCGCGCGGCGTAAGCAGCTGCTCGCGGCGGCGCAGGAGGTGTTCGTCGCCCAGGGCTACCACGCCGCGGCGATGGACGACATCGCCGAGCGGGCCGGGGTCTCCAAGCCGGTGCTGTACCAGCACTTCCCGGGAAAGATGGACCTCTACCTGGCGTTGCTGGACACGCACTGTGACGCCATCGTCGCCAAGGTGCACGACGCGATGCGCGGCACCAGCGACAACAAGGAGCGGGTGAGCGCGTCGGTGCGCGCGTACTTCGACTTCGTCGACCACGAGAGCGAGGCGTTCCGCCTCGTCTTCGAGTCCGACCTGCGCAACGACCCGGCGGTCCGGCAACGGGTCGAACGGGTCGAGCAGGGCTGTATCGCGGCGATAACGGACACCATCATCTCCGACACCGGGGTGAGCCGGGCCCACGCCGAACTGCTCGCCTCCGGGCTGGTCGGGGCGGCCGAGACCGCCGCGCAGTTCTGGCTGGCCGGTGGTCGGCAGGTGCCGAAGGCCGAGGCCGAGGCGCTGGTCGCGGCGCTGTCCTGGCGGGGCATCGCGAGCTTCCCGCTGCAAGGTGAGTCAGCCTGACCGCCGGCCCGGTGATCGGATAGCCTTCGCAGGGCGGTTATCGCCCAGTTGAGGAGGCACAGTGGAGGTCAAGATCGGCGTGCAGTACGCGCCGCGCGAGCTGGTTCTGGACAGCGCGCAGTCGCCGGCCGAGATCGAGCAGATCGTGACCGACGCCTTCGCCGGCAACGGCGGCACGCTCTCCCTGACCGACGAGAAGGGCCGGCGGGTCATCGTGCCGGTCGAGAAGGTCGCCTACGTCGAGATCGCCGAGGCGTCGCCCCGGGCGGTCGGTTTCACCGTCCGCTGACCGGTCCGGCCATCGCGGCAGGTCGGCCCAGCCCCACCTGCCGCGGGCCGGCACCGCGCCCGGCGCAGCCTCTCAGCGTCAGTTGTTGAGACCCACCGCGGCCATCCGCGCGGTGTGCGCCACCGTCAGCCGACGGAACAGCCCCGGTACGTCGACCCGGTCCCCCCGCGCGATGAGCGTGGTGAGGGCGGCCCGCTCGGCGGCGACCCGGCCGGCCTGGGACAGCGCCTCGCCGACCAGCCGCCGGGCCCACATGGAGAGCCGGTCGGCGACCCGGGGGTCGGCCGCGACCGCCAGCCGGATCTCGGCGGCGGCGAACTCGGCGTACCGCGACTCGTGCAGCACGTCCAGCACCAACTGCCGGTCGGGCTCGTCCAACGCGTCGGCGATCTCCCGGATGAAGTCGTCGGTGATGGCGTCCCCGACGTACGCCTTGGTCACCACCTCCGCCCAGTCGCGCGGCTCGGTCGAGTCGTGGTACGCCTGCAACGGCCCCACGTAGGGCCCCATCGCGTCCTCGGGCGGCACGCCCAAGGCGGTGAGCCGGTCGGCGAGCCGGCGGTAGTTGGTGATTTCGGCCGCCGCCATCTCGCTGAGTGCGGCCCGCCGGTGCAGGTCGGGGGCGAGCCGGGCGTCGCCGGCCATCCGTTCGAAGGCGAGCGGTTCGCCGAAGGCGACCAGGCCCAGCAGGTCGGCGACAGCGGGGTCGGGGGTGGTCGGCGCGGACACGAGCGCAGGCTACCGTGCGGCCCGTGTCGGCGCGGCCCGACGACCACCCGCCCCGGCGTCAGCCGGCAGTGTGGCCCAGGTCACATTGCGCGCCCCCGCGTGGCCCTCTGCCGGCCGGGAATCGGGACGGGGGCCTGCCGGTTCAGGTAGTATGGAGCAGTTGCCGTGGGCGCCGATCTGATCGAAGTCCAGCCCCCGGCGCGCGTGCGGCCCGGTCCGGCTCGGCATTCCGCCGCCGACCGTGTGGCCCGCGCCAAACCGAACGCGCCCTGAGGACATGAAGGGGCGCACCCACGAGAGGGCACCCCCAAAACCATATGAGCGAGTTGACTCAAGACCTGTTGGACGGCCAGGAACTGGCCCCCACCGCCCCGGTCCGCCCGGAGGCCCCCACCTTCGCCGCGCTCGGCGCGCGCGAGGAGACCGTCGAGGCACTGGCCGCTGCGGGCATCACCCGCGCGTTCGCCATCCAGGAGTACGCGATCCCGATCGCGCTGCGTGGCATCGACCTGATCGGCCAGGCACCCACTGGCACCGGCAAGACCCTCGGCTTCGGCGTACCGCTGTTGGAGCGGGTCTTCGCGCCGGGCGAGGGCAGCGACGGCGTGCCCCAGGCGCTGGTCGTCGTACCGACCCGCGAGCTGGGCATCCAGGTCGCCAAGGACCTGGCCGCCGCCGGCCGCACCCGGGGCGTCCGGGTGCTGCCGATCTACGGTGGCGTGGCGTACGAACCGCAGATCGAGGCGCTGCGCAAGGGCGTCGAGATCCTGGTCGGCACGCCCGGCCGGCTGATGGACCTGCAGAAGCAGAAGCACCTGCGACTGGACCGCGTCCACGCGCTGGTGCTGGACGAGGCCGACCGCATGCTTGACCTGGGCTTCCTCGACGACGTCGAGAAGATCCTGGCGATGCTGCCGGAAGACCGGCAGACGATGCTCTTCTCGGCCACCATGCCGGACCCGATCGTCACCCTGTCCCGGCGCTTCCTGCGCCAGCCGATGACGATCCACGCCGGGCACACCGCCGAGACCGGGCCGTCGCCGCAGACCGAGCAGTTGGTCTACCGCACCCACTCGATGAACAAGGTCGAGGTGGTGGCGCGCATCCTCCAGGCGGAGGGGCGTGGGCTGACCATGATCTTCACGCGGACCAAGCGGGCCGCCGACCGGGTCGCCGAGGACCTCGACTTCCGCGGGTTCGCGGTAGCCGCGGTGCACGGTGACCTCGGGCAGGGCGCGCGGGAGCGGGCGCTGCGGGCGTTCCGGGCCGGCAAGATCGACATTCTGGTCGCCACCGACGTGGCGGCCCGTGGTCTGGACGTCACCGGCGTCACCCACGTCATCAACTACGACTGCCCGGAAGACCAGGACACCTACACCCACCGGATCGGCCGCACGGGCCGCGCCGGGGCGACCGGTGTCGCGGTGACCTTCGTCGACTGGGACGACATGCCGCGCTGGCGCATCATCGACAAGACCCTCGGTCTGGAGATGCCGGAGCCGCCGGAGACGTACCACACGTCCCCGCACCTCTACACGGACCTGCGCATCCCGACCGACGTGAGCGGCACGCTGCCCACCGCCGAGCGGACCCGGGCCGGCCTGTCGGCCGAGGTCGAGGAGGACCTGGGCGGCACCCGCCCCCGCCGGGGCGACAGCGGTGGCCGGGGCTCCCGGCGCGGCGAGGGCCGCAGCGAAGGCCGGGGCGAACGGCGCGGACGGGGCGACAGCCCGCGGGTCCGCTCCGACGCCGGCACGCCGGCCGTCGCCGAGGCGCCCGCCGACGGCGCCGCCGAGGAAGGCACCCGCACCCCGCGCCGCCGGCGTCGCCGCCGCGTCGGCGAGGCGGTCGCGGGCGAGCCGACCGCGGTGATCTCCGCCGACACGACCCCGGCCGAGCCGACCACGGCCACCGCCGACGGTGAGCCGTCGAAGCCGCGCCGCCGCCGGCGCCGTCGTGGTGGCGGTTCCGGTGCGGGTACGCCGGCCGAGGCGACCGCCGACTGACCACAGTGACACCCGACGTCCCCCGTACCGGTCGCCGGTACGGGGGACGTCTCGTTTGGCACGGGTACGCCGATCACCCGCGCCTGCGCTGCTGGTGGCGCTGCTCGGCCCGGACCCGTCGGTCCCCCAGGGGTGCGTCGCCTTTGCTCTGCTTCACTCCACGCAACACCCCGAGGCCTCCACTGTTGCGTCCGTTGAAGCAGAGCAAAGGCGACGTAGGCACCTGGTGCAGACGAGCGAAGCGGGACGCCGAAGTGAGCAGCCGGAGCGAGCCGCCGGAGCGAGCGGCGGGCGGCGACGCAGGCCACCACGCGGTGGACTGCCCATGCCCACCGTGAGCGAGGGAAGGATGATGGAGCCATGCCGGAACCGCTGGACGCCGCCCTGACCGAGGTCCGGGAACTGCTGCTCGACCCCGCGCTGACCCGGGCGGTCGCCGCCGGGCGTCGCCGTGGGCAACGCCCCTCGGTGGTGCGGGCCGAGCTGCGGCCGGTGACCCTCAAGGCCGGCCCCCGGCTCCAGATTGCCACCTCCGACGGCTCCCGCCCGTACACGCGCAATGTCGCGCCCGGGCTGGAGACGGCCGAGGCGGTCGACGCGCTGCTGGCCGAGCCGTTCGGCAACTGGCACGTGGAGACGGCCGAGGCCACGCTGCAGCTGCGGGTGACCAAGTCGGGTGAGGCGCAGGTGCACCGTGCCGCGACGTCCCGGCCGGCGCCGACGCCGGGCGGACACGACCGGGAGAAGGAGTACCTGCTGGACCCGGGTGACCCGATCTTCGCCGAGATCGGCGGCTCGGCGGCGAAGCGCCGGCAGGTGGACGCCTTCCTACGGGCGCTGGCCGCGACCCTGCCGGACGACCTGACCGGCCCGCTGCGCGTGGTGGACCTGGGCTGCGGCAACGCGTACCTGACCTTCGCCGCGTACCGCTACCTGGCCGGCCGGGGGCTCGACGTCGAGCTGGTCGGGGTGGACGTGCGCGAGGACCAGCGGCGACGCAACACCGAGCTGGCGCAGCGGTTGGGCTGGGGCGAGCGGGTCAGCTTCGTGGCCGGCACGATCGCCGACGCCGTGGTCGAGCCCGCGCCGGACCTGGTGCTGGCGCTGCACGCCTGCGACACCGCCACCGACGAGGCGCTGGCCCGCGCGGTGCGCTGGCAGGCCCGCTGGGTGCTCGCCGCCCCCTGCTGCCACCACGACGTCGCGGCGCAGCTGCGTGCCCACCCCGCGCCGGCCCCGTACGAGCTGCTGACCCGGCAGGGCATCCTGCGTGAGCGCTTCGCCGACGTGCTGACCGACTCGCTGCGCGCCGGGCTGCTCCGGCTGCACGGCTACCGGGCCGAGGTGGTGGAGTTCGTCGACTCCCAGCACACCCCGCGGAACCTGCTGATCCGGGCCCGCCGCACCGGCACCGCCGCGACCGGCCCCCAGCAGGCCGAGTACCGGCAGCTCGTCGACCAGTGGCAGGTCGCTCCGAGGCTGGAGACCCTGCTGTCCGCCGACGGCGCGCGGCTCGACGCCGACCCGGGCACCGCACCCGCCCCGGCGAGCGACCGCAGCTGACAGCCGGACGGGGCTAGCGGCGCCGTTCGCCGCCGGTACCCCGACCGAACCCGCGCTCGCCCCGGTCCAGCGACGGCACCCGCTCACCGCCGCCGCGGTGCGCGGCCCGCTCCGTCTCGCCGGACCCGGCCGGGAAGGGCACCACCGTGCCCGGGCTCTCCGCGTTGCCGGCGGCGGCGAAGGCGTTCCAGGAGATGTCCACCAGCAGCTTCTTGACCTCGGCGTGCCGGACGGCGGCGTTGTGCTGCAACGCCATCCGGGAACCCAGGATCACCCCCACCAGCGTGGTCGTGATCGCGCCCGTCGCGGCCAGCACGTGCGCTCCGGTCGCCGCCTCCGTACTGACCACCAGGACCAGCAGCCAGATCCAGAACCCGGCGGCGAAGACGCCGGCCTTGGCGACGAAGAAGAGGCTCACCGCACCGGGCTGGTACGGCTGGGGACGGCTCGGCTCGGCCATGGTGCTCCTATCGCTTCCTGCGGTCCGACGACATGATGCTGCCCGGAAAAAGTCCCGTCGACGGGACAGTTTGTGCGGTCAGTCAATTGTTTCCGGCCCGAGGAGTACTACCCTCAGAAGTCGCATCGTCCCAGTGCTACGGCCGGGAGGGGAAGACCCGCAGGGATGGGTTCCGCAGAGGTTTCGCCGCAGATGGCCTTCGCCCGCTTCGTCCGGCGAGCCATCGACGATGCCCGCGACGAACGCGGTTGGACCGTCACCGACCTCGCCTCGCACACCGGTGTCGGCCGCTCCACCGTGTTCCGCTGGCTCGCCGGTGACTGGCAGGACTACCCCGAGCTGGCCAAGGTCCGCGGCTTCTGCGCCGCACTGGACCTGCCGGTCGCGGCGGCGTTCCGGGCGCTCGGGCTGCCCGACGCCGGCCCCACACCCCGGCGGCGCAGCGACGAGGGCCCGGTGGAGGCCGACGTACGGGTCATCCTGGACCGGCTCGCCGACCCCACCGTCCCGGCGGAGGAGAAGCACCACATCCGCGACCTGCTCCGCTACCTGGCTCGCCGTCCGGTCCGCCGCGCCGGCTGACCCACCCCCGTCAGGGGACGGTGAGAGTGAATTCGGCGGTGTGCACCTGGCCGGCGACCTGGAAGTCCAGGTAGAGGCGGTAGCGGCCCGGGCCGGGTGTGGTCAGCCAGAACTTGACCGCTCCGCCCACCAGCTCAGCCTCGGGATGCACGTGCAGGTAGCCCAGGTCGCCCTCGCGTAGCGCCACCAGGTGCCCGTACGACCCCAGGTAGCGCTCCAGCGTGGCGCCGCCACCGTCGGCTCCGATCCGGAAGGTCAGCGGCACCGTCGCGCCGGCCTGCGGGGTGCCCTCGTAGGCCACGGTGAACCCGTCGACGGTGGTCGAGGTGGCCGGCGCCGGCAGGGGGCGGGGCTGGTAGCCCCCGGGCGAAACCAGGTCCGTGCCGAGGGTCACCGCGGTCTGCCCGCCATCGTCGGAGACCGCCGTGAAGTCGGCGTACGCGCGCCAGACGCCGGGCTGGGGCAGGGTGAGTGGCACGGTCCAGGTGCCGTCCGCCGCCATCGTCGGGTGCAGGTGCTGGTAGCCGGTCAGGTCGCGACGGACCACGACGAGGTGCATCGGCTTGTCGTGCACGACGGCGAACCGGGCGACCGGCCGGCGCTGGGCGTCACGTACCTGGAACCGCAACTGGCCCGGGCGGCCCGCCGGGAAGTCGGTGGCCAGGGGGACCAGGGTGTAGCCCGCGGAGCTGACCGCGAGACCGCCCGCCTCGCTGCCGGCGCCCTGGTCGGTGGCGGTGCCGTGGTCGTGCGGGGCGGTGCCCGGCGAGTGGGGGTGGTCGGTCGCCGGCAGGGCAGTGCCCCCGGGCGCGGCGCCGGCGTTGAGCCGACCCAGGCCGAAGCCGAGCAGCACCGCCAGCACCAGCCCGCCGACCACCAGCGCGAGCCGGAGGGTGCTCCGGTCCGGCGCGGCGGAGACCTGCTCAGGCACTGCCGGCGTCCAGCGCGTATCCGGCCTCGTCGACGGTCATGGCGCCCACGGTACCGCCGCTCCGGCCTGGGGCCGGCCGGTCCCCGAACGGCGTGGCGACGGTCGCAATCGGCCCGACCCGGGAACTTTTCCGCGGCGGGTCAGCCCGCGACGCCGAGGGCGAGCGGGAGCACGTCCGGCGCGCCGGCCCGGCGCAGCTCGCGAGCCACCATCGTCAACGTCCACCCCGAGTCGACCAGGTCGTCGACGAGCAGGACCGGGCCGGTCAACCCGTCCAGGGCGCGCACCAGGTCGGCCGGCACGGTGAAGGCGTCGTGCAGCGCGCGTACCCGTTGGGCGCTGTTGCCGCGCGGACCGCCGGGACCGCCCGGTCCGGTCGGGGTGACCTGGCCGAGCAGCGGCAGCCGGCCGACGGCGGCGATCCGCTCCGCGAGCGAGCCGACTAACCGGGGCCGCCGGCGGGAGCCGACCGCGACCACCGCCACCGGGCGGCGGGGCCACGGGTCGTCGCCGTGCGCCCATGCCTTGAGCACCTCGACCACCGCGGCGGCCACGTCGTCTGGCACCGGCGCGTCGGGCGCCTCCGGGCCGAGAAGGTCCCGCAGCCGTCCACCCCAGCCCAGGTCGGAGAGCCGGCCGACGGCCCGCCCGGGCAGTGCCTGCTCCGCGGGGGCGATCCGGCCCTTCAGCGGTACGCCGACCGCGTCCAGCCCGGTCGGCCAGAGCTTCTTGGGGGCGATCTCCACCCCGGGGCGGCCCAGGAAGGTCTGCGCGGCGGCGAGCGCGGCTGTCGACACGTCCGCGGAGAAGAGCGGATCCGCGCACCGGTCGCAGCGGCCGCAGTTGGCCGCCCCGGTGTCGTCCAGGCATTCCCGCAGGTACCGCATCCGGCAGTCGGGCGTGTCCGCGTACTCCCGCATGGCCTGTTGCTCAGCGGTGCGCGCCTCGGCGACGCGGCGCAACCGGGCCTCGTCGTAGACCCAGGGCTCGCCCGTGGCGAGCCAGCCACCGCGGACCCGGCGGACCGCGGCGTCCACGTCGAGCACCTTGAGCATCAGCTCCAGGCGGGCCCGGCGTAGGTCGACGAGCGGTTCCAGGGCCTGGGTGGAGAGCGGGCGGTCGGTGTGCAGGGCGGCCAGCACGGCCCGGACCTGCTGCTCCGGGGGGAAGGCCAGCGAGGCGAAGTAGCGCCAGATGGCGGCGTCCTCGGCGCCGGGCAGCAGCAGCACCTCGGCGTGCTCGACGGCGCGGCCGGCGCGGCCGACCTGCTGGTAGTAGGCGATCGGCGAGGGCGGCGCGCCGAGGTGCACCACGAAGCCCAGGTCGGGCTTGTCGAAGCCCATGCCGAGCGCGCTGGTGGCGACCAGCGCCTTGATCTTGTTGTCGAGCAGGTCCTGCTCGGCGGCCCGGCGGTCGGCGTCGTCGGCCTGCCCCGTGTACGAGGCGACCGGGTAACCCCGGGAGCGCAGGAACTCGGTGGTCTCCCCCGCCGCCGCGACGGTCAGCGTGTAGACGATGCCCGAGCCAGGGAGCTGGTCCAGGTGATCGGCGAGCCAGGCCAGCCGGTGCGCCGGGCTGGGCAGGTCGAGGACGCCCAGGCGCAGCGACTCGCGGTCGAGTGTGCCGCGCAGGACGAGGGCGTCCCCCAACTGCTCGGCCACGTCCTGGGTGACCCGGGCGTTGGCGGTGGCGGTGGTGGCCAGCACCGGAGTCCGCTCGGGCAGGTTGGCGAGGAAGGTGCGCAGCCGCCGGTAGTCCGGCCGGAAGTCGTGCCCCCAGTCGGAGACGCAGTGCGCCTCGTCGACCACCAGCAGCCCGGTGGTCGCCGCGAGCTGTGGCAGGACGCCGTCCCGGAAGTCCGGGTTGTTGAGCCGCTCCGGGCTGATCAGCAGCACGTCGACCGCTCCGGCCTGGATCTCGGCGGTGATCTCGTCCCACTCGTCCAGGTTCGCGGAGTTGATGGTGCGGGCCCGGATACCGGCCCGGGCGGCCGCCTCGACCTGGTTGCGCATCAGCGCCAGTAGCGGCGACACGATGACGGTCGGCCCGGTGGTCTCCACCCCGGCGGTGTCGGTGCGCTCGCGGAGCAGGGCGGTGGCCACGAAGTAGACCGCCGACTTGCCCCAGCCGGTGCGCTGCACGCAGAGCACCCGCCGCCGGTCGACGACCAACGCCTCGATCGCCCGCCACTGGTCCTCGCGCAGCCGGGCATGCTCACCGGCCAGCCGGCGCAGCACCGCCTCGGCCCGCTCCCGTACCACCGCTCGATCCTGGCTCATCCGGCATTTCTACCAGGGGAAGGAAGATGAGGAGGTCGCGCAGGGAGTCGGTGAGCAGCGGCGGGAGGAGGCAGCGGGCGGCCAGGTCCTCCATCGAGCCGTACGGACCGCGCAGCCAGCGGTCCATCACCACCTGTCGCGCCTGGCCGGCGGTGATCCCGGGCAGTCCGGCGATCGTCCCCTCCGCCACCGCGTTGATGTCCACCAGACCGCCGTCGTCGAAGGTGCGGGGCAGATCGGGGCGGCCGATGCGCAGCTCCTGCCGCGCCGCCGGGTAGTGGTAGAGCAGGTACCGGGCCTGTTCCCGGCGGACCCGGCGATCGTCGACCGCCGACCCGGGTGACGGCCTGCCCCGCTGCTTGATCGTGGACCAGACCACCCCGTTGAGCAGGATCGTGTGGACGACGCCGAGCACCCACCCGAGCAGCCAGACGATGATCACGGCGCCTTCGACGTCGCTCACCTCGTCCGGGTCCCCCGAACCGACCACGCCGATGAACGTGACGGCGAGCGCCAGGTAGCCGAGGGCGGCGAGCCCGTTGCGCCAGCTGCGCCGCCAGCCGGCGTAGGCCATCACCACCACCCAGGTGAGCAGGCCGAAGGAGAACATCGCGAGCAGCGTCGCAACAATGGTCGCGCTGACGCTGAGCCAGCGCGGCATCACCGACGGCCCGCCCGGGTGGGGCGAATGCCCGGCCGGCCACGCCGGCCCGAACGGGGTGGGCGCGGCGCCGACGGCCGGCGGGATGGCCGCTGGGCCGGGCACCGGGTCCGGTGCACCGATCGGCTGGGCCGGTACGGCGGGCGCCGCGGTGCGGCCGGCGCGGATCGCCGCGGCGGCCTGGTCGGCGGAGCCGGTGGCCGGCATTGCGGGTGCCCCGGCCGTCACCGTCCGGGGCGGCTCGGGCGCGTTCGGCGGCGTCGCCGCCAGCGTCGGGTCCGAGCGCAGGATGCGTCGGTGCAGCTCCCGGAGCGCCTCGCCCGGCTCGATGCCGTACTCCTCCCGGAGCAGGTCGCCGAACTCCCGGTACGCGGCGAGCGCCTCCGCCTGCCGGCCGCTGCGGTAGAGGGCGAGCATGAGCTGGTGCCGCAGCCGCTCCCGGACCGGGAACTCGGCCACCAGCTCCACCAGCTCGCCGATCATCTCGCGGTGCCGCCCGAGGTCCAGCGTCAGCTCGGCCCGGGTCTCCAGCGCGACGGCCCGCAGCTCCACCAGGCGATGCCGGGTGGCCTCGAAGACCGACCCGGTGAACCCGGCGAACGGATCCCCGTGCCAGAGATCCAGGGCAGTGGCCAGCTCGGTCAGCGCCTCGCCGGCACGGCCCTCGGCGCGCTGCTGCCGAGCCCGGTGGATCCCCCGCTCGAAGCGGACCGCGTCGAGCGCCTCCGGGCCGACCCGGAGCAGGTAACCGGCGTCGGTCAGGCTGAGCACCTGACCCGGCGTACGCGGCGAGCGGTCGGGCTCCAGCACGCGGCGCAGCCCGGCGACGTACTTCTGCACCACGTTGGGGCCGTTCGCGGGCGGATCCTCCGGCCAGACCGCCTCGATGATCTGCCCGGTGGACACCGGGCGACCGGCGGAGAGCAGCAGCACGGCCAGCACCGCGCGCTGTTTACCGGGACCGAGGTCGATCTCCTGGTCGGCGTACCAGGCCCGCTGAGGCCCGAGGATCTCGAAACGCAGCGTTCCTGACATGCGAGTTTCCGCTCCTGACACCCCCGGGAGGCCGGACGGCAGTGCCCGGCAGCCGGACGGCAGCATATCGGCAGCCGGACCGCCGTGCCGGACGGCAGCATCGTCGTCGGCAACCGCCACGCAGCGAGAAAGAGATATGCGATGACACAGGCAACGGGCAGCGCCGGCACCATTCGACGGACGGTCGGCACGGTCGCCGCCGTGCTGGGCACGACCATCCTGCTCGGAGGGTGCGGGCCGAAGAGCGAGCCGGCCGCTGCGCCGCAGGGTCGCCCGGCCACCAGCCCGACCACCAGCCCGAAGGAGGCTCTACTCGACGCCGTTCCGGACGGCACCGAGGGGACGTTCCGGTTCAGCGGCAAGGACGCGTCCAGCACGCACACCGGCCGGATCGACCCGGAGGCGAAGGCGTTCGAGATCAACACCGTCATCGCGCCGGACTCCGACGGCATCACCGCGAAGATGTCGTTCCTGCTCGTCGGCGACAGGGTCTGGATGAAGGCGAAGTTCAGCGGCCAACCGGGCCTGCCGAAGTTCCCGGACAAGTGGATGACGCTGGACCGCACGAAGCTGACCGACGGCGCGGGCATCCCCTCCTACGACGGCGCGGACCAGGGCAACGCCGGTCCACTCATCGAGGCGGCCACCTCCGTCGAGGAGCAGAGCCCCGGACGGTACGTCGGAGTCATCGACGTGAGCGCCGGAAACGCGGCGAAGGCGCTGGAGGAGGGCGAGGCGGCGGCGCTCGGTGCGGCCGCGAAGAAGGTGCCCTTCACCGCCATGGTCGGGGCGGACAAGCACCTGGCCTCGCTCACGTTGAAGATCCCGGCCGCCGGCAAGGCGAAGGCGTACGACTACGTGGTCACGTACGCCGACTACGGCAGCACACAGAAGATCACCGTGCCGACCGGCAGCGCCGTGACGAAGGCGCCGCCGATGGCGTACGAGATGTTGAACGGCTGACCCACGACGCAGCGGGCGGCGGCCACACGGGGGGCCGCCGCCCCGCTCTTGGTCGTGACAGGCAGGGCGGCGGCGGGCCGGGGTCAGCGGGGGGTGCGGAGGCTCCGGCGGAGGTGGGTCAGGCGGGGGGTCAGGCTGGCCAGGCCGCCGGGGAAGAAGTAGACGGCCAGGATGAACACCGTGCCCAGGACGAACAGCGGCTGGCTCAGCGGTCGGCTGAGGACCGCGGGCAGCGCGTCCACCGCGTCGCTCGTGCCGAAGGCGGTCAGGCGGTGGTCCAGGTACATGTAGAGGACGCCGCCGAGCACCGGACCCCAGCGGGTGCCCGGGCCGCCCAGCACCACCATGACCAGCAACGACAGGGTCAGCTCGGACGAGGTGATGTGCGGTGACGCGCCGCCGACGATCAGGCAGTAGACCACCCCGCCGGCCGCCGCGAGCCCGCCGGCCAGGGTGAACGCCACCAGCTTGTAGCGGTACGGGTCGAGCCCGAGCACCCCGATCCGCCGCTCGTCGTCGCGCAGCCCGGCGAGCACCCGCCCGGTCGGCGAACCGCTCACCCGGTGCACCACGAAGACCACCACGGCCAGGTAAGCCAGCGCCAGCCAGTACAGGTTGACGGTGTTGGTCACCCCGACCAGCGCGGCGGGCAGCCCGGAGACGTCCAGCGGCAGGCCCTCCTCGCCGCCGGTCAGCCCGCCGAAGTCGCGGGCCACCAGGATCGCGCCGACCTGGGCGAAGGCCAGCGTGACCATGGCGAAGGCGATGCCCACGGTACGCAGCGCGACCGCGCCGAGCAGCGCGGCGAGGATCGTCCCGCCGGTGATGGTGAGCAACGCCGCCTGCCACAGCGGCAGGCCGGCCCGGGTGATGAGGATGTCGGTGCCGTACACGCCGGCGGCGAAGTAGAGCGCGTGTCCGAAGGAGAGCATCCCGGTCCGGCCGAACAGCAGGTCGTACCCGGCGGCCAGCCCACCGAAGATCAGGCAGATGGCGAGCAGTTGCAGGGTGCCGGGCGAGTTGACCGGCCCCTCGAAGACGCCGGGCAGGGAGATCGTCGAGTACGGCAGGATCGCGAAGACCGCCAGCGCCACCAGCGGCAGGAACGGGCGCACCCGATGCCACCGGCCCCGCTGCGGAGTCAACTCGTCGGGCACCTGCGCGGGAGGCGCGTCGATCAGCGTCATGCCGTTGCCACCTTTCCGGCGATGCCCTGCGGGCGCAGCAGCAGCACCACGGCCAGCAGCCCGACCACGCAGATGTCGCCCAGCCCGGACGTGCCGTAGTAGTTGACGAACTGTTGCAGCAACCCGACGACGACCGCCGCGTACGCGGAGCCGACCACCGAGCCCATCCCGCCGATCACCACCACGATGAACGCGAAGATCAGCAGCGAGCCGCCCTGCCCGGGCGAGACGGTGCCGAAGTAGACCCCACCGAGCGCCCCGGCGAGCGCGGCGGCGGCCCCGCCGATCGCGAAGACCAGGGTGAACGCCTTGCGTACGTCGATGCCGAGCGCCGTCACCATCTCCCGGTTCTCCACGCCGGCTCGGATCACCAGGCCGTAGCGGGTCCAGCGCAGGAAGGCCAGCAGCGCGCCGAGCACCAGCACCGCCGCGATGATCAGCAGCAGGCCGCCGTTGGGCACCTGCGCGCCAAGGATCCCGGTCACCTGCCGGGTCCAGTCGGGGCGGGGGAAGGTGCGGGCGTCCGCACCCCAGGTGGCCTGCAACAGCGCCACCCCGGCCAGCGACAGGCCGACGGTCACCAGCACCTGCTCGATGGTGCGGGTGTACAGCGGACGGATCAGCACCAGCTCGACCAGCACCGCCACCAGCGTGCCGGCAGCCACCCCGAAGGCGACCGCGAGCACGAAGCCGAACCCGTCGCCGCCCGCGCCGGGCAGGTTGCCCGCCGCCCACCAGGTGGCGTACGCGCCGACGCCGAGGAACAGCCCGTGCGCGAAGTTGAGCACGTCGGCCAGGCCGAAGACCAGCGACAACCCCGACGCGACGAGGAAGTAGAGCGCCGCCAGGCCGAGCCCGGTCAGCGTCAACAGGATCACGGTGCCCATCAGTGCCCGTCCTTCCGCGCGGCGGCCGGCGTGCCGGTGTGCCGTCCGTCGCCGGACCCGACACCGAGCAGCGACCGGGTCAGCGCCGTCTCCAGCAGCAGCTCGCGGGCGTCTCCGGTCCAGGCCACCCTGCCGGCGGCCAGCACCACCGCGTCGGAGGCCAGTCGCCGGACCACCGCCAGGTTCTGCTCGACCAGCAGCACCGGCACCGACTCCGCGACCCGTTCCAGCACCTCGGCCACCTCGGTCACCACCTTCGGCGCCAACCCCTTGGTCGGCTCGTCGACCAGCAGCAGCCGGTTGTCGTTGAGCAGCACCCGACCGATCGCGAGCATCTGCTGCTGCCCGCCGGACAGCGAGCCGGCCCGTTGCCGTCCGCGCCGGTCCAGCTCCGGAAAGAGCGCGAACACCTTGTCGTACGCCGGGGTGGTGCCTCGCCGTTCGGCCAGCCGCAGGTTCTCGGCGACGGTGAGGCCGGCGAACACGCACCGGTCCTCGGGCACGTAGCCGAGCCCGCCGCGGACCAGCCGGTGGGTGGGCCGGTCGAGCAGGCTCTGCGCGCCCATCCGGATGGTGCCGCGCACCTCCCCACCGCGCGGGGTGAGCCCGACGATGGCGCGCAGCGTGGTGGTCTTGCCGACGCCGTTGCGTCCGAGCAGGACGGTCACGCCGGTCGGGGCGACCGGGAAGGACACCCCCTGGAGGATGTGCAGCCCGGCGATCCGGACCGACAGATCCTCCACGGTGAGGATCGGTTCCATCAGAGCGACTCCCCCAGGTAGGCCTCTTGCACTGTGGGATTGGCCATCACCGTCGCCGGGGTGTCGCAGGCCAGCAGCGCGCCGTGGTGCATGACGGCGATCCGGTCGGCCAACTCCAGGATGACGTCCATGTGGTGCTCCACCATCAGGACCGCCCGTCCGCTGTCCCCGGTCAACGACTTGATCACCGCGACGAGTTCGGGCACGTCCTCGGCGCTGACCCCGGCCATCGGCTCGTCGAGCAGCATCACCCGCGGCTCGCCGGCGAGCAGCAGAGCGATCTCCAGCTTGCGCTTCTCGCCGTGGGCCAGGGTGCCGGCCAGCGCCGTACCCCGGTGGGCGAGGCCGACCCGGTCCAGCGCCGCGTCGGCGGCGGCGGCCACCTCCCGGTCGGCCGCCGCCCGCCGCCACAGCTTCATCGAACCCCCGCGGTACGCCTGCACGGCGAGCCGGACGTTCTCCCGCACGCTGAGCGAGCCGAAGACCGACGACGCCTGGAAGGTACGGCCCAGCCCGAGGCGGGCCCGCCGGTGCGGCGGAAGCGCACCGATGTCCTGCCCGTCCAGGGTGATCCGGCCCTCCGTGGCCCGGCGCAGGCCGGTGATCAGGTTGAACAGGGAGGTCTTGCCGGCGCCGTTCGGCCCGATCACGCCGAGGAACTCCCCGGGCGCCAGGTCGAGGTAGACGCTGTCGACGATGGCGACCTCACCGATCCGCCAGGTCAGACCGCGGGTGGCGAGCATGGGTCAGCCCTTCATGGCCACGGCCGGCGGCGCGGTTTCGTCACCGGTGAGGCTCTTCTGCGCGGTGGCCGTGAAGGCGGTGCCGCTGCCGGTCAGCTTGGCCTGGAACATCGGCTGGAGCAGTGCGTGGTCCGCGGCCCGGATGGTCATCTTGCCCTTGACCCCGTCGAAGCTCCAGCCCTCCAGCGCGGTGACCATCTTGTCGACGTCATCGCCGCCCTCCTGCACGGCACGGACCACCATCTGGGCGGCGGCGAAACCGTCCGGGTGGAACAGGTCGATGGTGTTCACCTTCGCCTTCAGCGCCTTGCTGGCCTCGGTGTCGCTGGCCCCGTCGAAGTAGTGCGACAGGAACGAGATCTTCGCCCCGGCCGCGCCGAAGGTCGGCCAGGAGGCGCGGATGTCCAGGCCGGTGACGACCGTGGTGGAGGAGAGCACGCCCTGCTGGTCCAGGCTCTGCCACATCGCCGGGGCGGTGGTGCCGGCCCAGGCGACGAAGAGCAGGTCCGGCTTGGCGGCCTTGATCTGGCTCGCGAACGGGGTGAACTCGGTCGCGCTGGCCGGAGCCCGGACGCTGCTCACGGTGGCGCCGGCCCCGCCGATGACGTTCTTGACGGCGGCCTCGTTGGCGTCGCCGAACGCGCCGTCCTGGGCGAAGACCACGACCTTCCTGCCGCTCGGGTCGCCGATGAACGACTTGGCGGTCACCACGTCCTGGTACGACTGCCGGCCGGAGCGGAAGGTGTACTTGTTCGCCCCGGTCACCGCGTCGGTGGCGGCCGGCCCGGAGATGAACAGCACCTTGTTCTGGGCGGCGATCGGCGCCACCTGGAGCGCCACGCCGGAGGCGGTGGACCCGGCAATGATCTTCGTGCCCTTGCCGACCAGGTCCTTGGCCGCGGAGACCGCCTTCGCCGGGTCACCGGCGTCGTCGACCTCGGTCAGCTCGATCTTCCGGTCGCCGACCTTGCCGGTGCCCTTGGTGGCGTAGTCCAGGCCGGCCTTGAACCCCTCGATGTACTGCTTTCCGTAGCTGGCCAGGGCTCCCGACTGGGAGTACACCAGGCCGACCTTGACCGGCGCGGCGCTGTCGCCGCCGCCGGTGGCGGTGTCCTGCGGGCTGCCACAGGCCGTGGCGGCCAACGCCGCGGCCATCATCGTGGCGGCGGACAGGAACGCCCGCCGCGTGTGCCGGACCGTCATCGCGACTCCAGGTGAGGACAGGATGCATGTGTCGGCTCACGCTAGAAGTGACGTCACCCACGGGCTATGTGGCGGAAACACACAAGTAACAGGAATGGGGTGGCCGACCGTTACAACGGCCTCGGCGCCGACGAAACGGCACGGCTGACGCGTGGCCCGCCACCCCACCGAGCACCGGGCCGCTGTGTCGCCCCGCGCCACCCGCCGCGCTTCACCCGGGATGCCCCACGAGCCTCGAGGCTTGATCGAGGGAACCACCCCAGCAGACCGGCTCGGATCGACCGGGAGTTGGTCGACGACTGGCCGGCAGGTGAATCTCCGGAATGTGCGTTCCCGCTCCCCGCCACCGGCGGAAACGGAAGATTGTGTGGTGCGCTGGCTTCTCCGCAATCCCGTGCGGCTGGTGCCGCTCGGGTTCCTGCTGCCGATCCTGCTCGGCACCGGGCTGCTGTCGCAGCGCTGGGCGACCGCGGAGCACCAGCGGCCGCCCCTGATCACCGCCCTCTTCACTTCCACCTCGGCGGTGTCGGTCACCGGGATGGCGGTCACCGACACCCCCAACTACTGGTCCGGCTGGGGCCTGCTGCTGATCACCCTGCTCACCCAGCTCGGCGGCCTCGGCATCCTCACCGTCGCGGCGCTTGTCGTCCTCGTGGTCTCCCGCCAGCTCGGGCTGCGCAACCGGCTGCTGGTGCAGGCCGAGACGGCGGAGTTCGGCATCGGCGACCTGGGTCGGTTGCTGCGCCGGATCGCGGTGACGGTCTTCGCCTGCGAGGCGGTGATGACCGCGCTGGTCGCCGGCCGGCTCTGGTTGGCCTACGAGTACGGACCCGGCTCGGCCCTCTGGTCAGGGGTGTTCCACGCCGTCCAGGCGTTCAACAACGGCGGCTTCGCGCTCTACTCCGAAGGTCTGCTGGCCTTCGACCAGGACCCGTGGGTGGCGCTGCCGTTGGCGTTCGGCGCGATCGTGGGTGGGCTCGGGTTCCCCGCCCTGTTCGAGGCGGTCCGGGGGTGGCGGGCGCCGGCCCGCTGGGCGGTCGCCACCAAGCTGACCATCTGGGGCAGCGTCGTGCTGGTGCTGCTCGGCTTCGCCGGGCTGCTCGCCGCCGAGTGGACCAACCCCGCCACCATCGGGCAGTACGACGTACCGGGCAAGATGCTGTCGTCGTTCACCCAGATCGCGTTGAGCCGGACCGGCGGCTTCAGCGTCATGGACGTCACCGCCCTCACGGAGGAGAGCTATCCGCTGCTCATCGTGCTGATGTTCATCGGCGGCGGCAGCGCCAGCACGGCCGGCGGGATCAAGGTGTCCACGTTCTTCCTGCTCGCCTTCACGATCTGGGCGGAGCTGCGCGGCGCGTCCGACGTGACGGTCGGGAACCGCCGGGTGGCCACCGCCAGCCAGCGGCAGGCGATCACCGTGGCGCTGATCAGCGTCGCGCTGGTCGCCATCGGGACGATGACGGTGCTCCTGCTCACCGAGGGCACCGTCTTCGTCATGGCCCTGTTCGAGGTCACCTCCGCGTTCAGCACCACCGGTCTGAGCGTCGGCCTGGCCGGGTCGTTGCCGGCCAGCGGGCAACTGGTCCTGACCGTGCTCATGTTCATCGGCCGGATCGGGCCGCTCACGCTCGGATCGGCGATCGCCCTGAACACCCGGCGCGCGCTCTACCGCTATCCGCAGGAGCAACCCGTTGTGGGCTAGGAGGAGGAGCGTCGGGATGTCTGCCAGGCGTACGGACGACGGCGGCGTCGTGGTGGTCGGGCTGGGCCGGTTCGGCTGCCACCTGGCCGGTGCACTGGCGCGGATGGACCACGAGGTGCTGGCCGTCGACCGCAGCCCCGAACAGGTGCAGCGTTGGTCGGGCCAGCTCGACCGGGTGGTGCAGGCCGACTCGACCGAGGAGGGGGCGCTGCGGCAGCTCGGCGTCGCCGAGTTCCAGCGGGCGGTGGTCGCCATCGGGGCGTCGCTGGAGGCGAGCGTGCTGACCGTGCTGGCGCTGGCCGAGCTGGGCGTACCCCAGATCTGGGCCCGCGCGACCTCGCAGAAGCACGCCAGGATCCTGTCGTCCGTCGGCGCCCACCACGTGATCTTTCCCGAGGCGGAGACCGGGGAGCGGGTGGCGCACCTGATCGTCAGCCGGTTGCTGGACTTCATTGATTTCGGTGACGACTTCGCGATCGCCACCGTCCGGGTACCGGAGAGCCTGGCCGGGCGGACGCTGCTCGACCTACGCCCGGACGCGCGCTACGGGGTCCGGGTGATCGGCGCGAAGGTGCCCGGCGATCGGTTCCGGTACGCCTCGGACGAGACGGTGCTCCCCCGGGGTGGGGTGCTGGTCGTGGAGGGTGGCTTCGACCAAATCCAACAGTTCGCGGGGCTGCGCTGAGCCGCCTCACTTCTTCCCGCCGCCGTGCCCCTTCCCCTTACCCTTCGCTACTTTCCCGCTTTTCCCGAACCACCACCGGACCCCTTGCCCTTGCTCGGCTTCTCCGGCTTGGCCTTCGTCGCCCCACCGCCCGAGCTGGAACTGCCCGAGCGGGAGCCGCTGCGAGCCGTGGTCGTCCTCGTGGGGGCCTTCGACGTCGCCGCCGTACTCGGCGCGGCGGTCGACGGCACCGAGCCGGCCACCCCGGAGACGCGTACCCCGCAGGTGGCGTCGCCGAGCCGGAACTCCACCGGCAACTGGTTCGCCCCGGTGTACTTCCCGCTCAGGGTGAGCTTCTGGGTCGCGCCGGGCGCCAACGTGGCGCGGTCGGCCGCCGGCCGGACCAGCACCGTGCGCCCCTCCTGCCGGACCGGGGCGGGCTCCGCCCGGGTCACCGTCTGCTGCCCGGGGAAGGTGAAGCTCATCGTCCAGTCGCGCAGTTCGCGGTCCCCGGTGTTGGTGAGGCTCAGCTCGGCGGCGAAGTCCTTGCCCGAATCGGCGCGCAACGCGTACGCCACCTCGCAGGGCGCCGCCTGCGGCAGACCCATCCGGGCCTCCGTCGGCTGGTCCGCACCGCCGCTGGCCGGGGTGCGGGAGGTGAGCCCCCACATCGTCGCGGTGACCGCCATGAGCCCGGCGGCGGCCACTCCCGCCTCCACCCGCCGGCGCCGGCTCGTCGCCCGCCGTTTACGGTCGCGGGTCCGCGAGAGCGGCAGCGCGTCGGTCGCCGCTGACCAGGGCAGGATCGTGGTGCCGGCGTTTGCCAGCTCGACCGGGTCCAGCGGCCCGGCCGCCGGTGAGACCGGCACCGCCGCCAGCATCCCGGCCGCGTCGGCAAGGGTCCGGGCCAGCTCGGCGGTGGCCGGCCGGTCCGCGGGCCGCTTGGCCAGGCAGCGCCGCACCAGGTCGGCGACCTCGTCGGGCAGCCCCGGCACCTCCGGCATCGGCTCGGGGTCGTTGTACATGTGGGCACGCAGCATCTGGGTGGTCGTGCTGGCCTGCCAGGGCAGCCGGCCGGTGAGCATCCGGTACAGCAGCAGCCCGACGGCGTACACGTCGGTGGCCGGCGAGACCTGACCGTTGTCCAGCCGCTCGGGGGCCAGGTACGCGGGCGTGCCGAGCAGCGTCCCGTCCGGTCCCTTCTCGCTCTCCCCCACCAGCGCGGAGATGCCGAAGTCGACCACCTTGACCCCGGTCGAGGTGAGCATCACATTGCCCGGGGTGACGTCACGGTGCACCACACCGCGGACGTGCGCGGTGGCGAGAGCCGAGGAGACCTCCGCGCCGATCGTCACCGCCTCCCGCCAGGGAAGCTGCCTGCCGCCGCCCAGTCGGGCGGTCAGCGAAGCGCCGTCGACCAGCTCCATCACCACGTACGGCACGGTCAGCCCGCCCTGCACGGACTCGCCGTAGTCGTACACGTTGGTGATGTTGGGGTGGCAGAGCCGAGCCGCGGCCTGCGCCTCGATCCGGATCCGGTGCCGGAAGGCACGGTCGCTGGCCAGCCGGGACGCGAGCACCTTCACCGCGACCTGACGGCCGAGCACCTCGTCGTAGCCGCGCCAGACCACGGACATGCCACCCGCGCCGAGCTGCTCGATCAGCCGGTACCGCTCACCGAGGAGTTGCGCGTCGTTCCGGTCCCCACCACCCATGGTGGTCGTTGTTGCCCGCGACCAGGCCCGCTACACCTCAAGGGTCGGAATCGGTCAGAATTGTCACCCGTTCAGGCGGTCGCCAGCAGCTGGTCCACCGGGGCGAAGTCGTCGGTCAGCACCAGCGCGTCCCCGACGAACTCGGTCAGCTCCGCCCCGGAGAGCATGCTGACCTGCGGGTCGACCACGCCCAGCCGCTTGCGCAGGGCGTCCAGCGGCAGCGGCGCGTCGGAGGCGACGATGACGAAGTTGGCACCCTGCTGCTCGGCCAGCGCCTGCGGCGGGGCGATCAGCGCGACGTGCGCGAACTCCGCGGCCACGGTGGCCACCTCGGCGCGGATGAACCGCAGCGGCGGATAGTCGATGACGTTCTGCGTGTAGATCCCGCCCGGACGGACCACCCGCCGGATGTCGGCGGCCATCTCCCGGGTGGCCAGGTGCCACGGCACCACCAGGTGGCCGAACGCGTCGCCCACGACCAGGTCACGGCTGTCCGACGGCTCGCCGGCGAGCAGCATCCGGGCGTCACCCACCACCGCCCGCAGCCCCGGCCCCGGGCGTACGCCCAGCTCGCGCTCGCCCAGCTCGACCAGCCCGCCGTCGATCTCGAAGACCACGTTGTCGGTGCCCGGCCGGGTGGCGGTCAGGTAGCGCGGCACGGTGAAGCCGCCGCCGCCGAGGTGCAGCGCGTCCAGCCGCTGGCCGGCCGGGGCGGCCACGTCGGCCACCGCGCCGATCCACTTCGTGTACGCGTACTCCAGGTGCTTCGGATCGGCCAGGTCCACGTACGAGTGCTGGGCCGAGTTGAGCAGCAGCGTCCGCCCGCTCGGCCGGCCCGGGTCGGCCTGCACCCGGGCGCAGTGGTACGCCGTCTCGACGTCGCACGGGTTGGGGGCGATCGTGGTCAGCCCCGCCCCGAGCAGGCCGAGCACCGCGAGCGCGGCCCGGGTCCGGGCCGGACCGGGCAGCTCGGTGCGCGTCTGCCGGCGTAGGTGGACGCCGAGGCCGATGCCGGTGACCCCGAGGGCCACCGCCAACGCCAGCAGGATCACCGTGCTGGGCACTGCGGCGACCAGCACGAAGCCGGTGAGCAGGGTGGCGGTGATGCCGCCCAGGGTGCCGATCCCGGAGAGCCGGCCGACCACCTGACCGGTGCGGCGCAGGTCGGCGAGCTGGAGCTTGACGACCAGCGGGGTGACTGCGGCGAGCAGCGCCGCCGGCACGAAGACGGCCAACGCGACGAGCAGCAGGATGGCGCTGGCCGCGCCGCCCCGCAGCACCTCGCCGGCGTAGCGGACCACCGGCAGGGTGACCGCGGTGGCGATGCCGGCCAGCACCAGTGCGGGCGCCAGCAGGCCACGCGGGTCACGCCGGTCGGCCAGCCAACCGCCGGACCACGCCCCGTACGCGATGGCGGCCAGCGCGATGCCGATCACCGAGCTGGTCACCTGGAGGGTCACCCCGACGTACGGGCCGACCAGGCGCAACGCGACCGTCTCCAGGACCAGCACGGCGCCGCTGGCGAAGAAGACCAGGAAGGCGGCGAGCCCGTTGGGCAGCGCCCGGCCGGTGGTCGACACGGGCGGGGCCGGCGGGGCCGCGACATCGGACGGTTTGAAACTCATCGTCGCGATGGTACGCAGCGAAGCTGGTGCTCCGGGTCAGTACATCGACAGATGAACATGGTTCGTGTGGTCCGCGGCCGGACTGCCGCTGCCACTGTACGAGCGCCACCCGGTGCCGGGGTGCCAGATCTGCCGGTACCAGATCACGTAGAGCACGCCGAGCCGGCTGGCGTTGCGTACGTGCCAGGCGGCCAGGCTGTCGCCGTACGCCTTGTCGCCACCGGTCGCCGTCTTGTCCTCGAAGCCGTTGGTCGCGGCGGCGAAGTCGCAGGCCCGCCCCTTCGGGTGTTCGCCGTCGCCGCCGCTGCGGTGGCAGGAGACGTACCGCTTGTAGCCGGCCGCCTGGGTCTGCTTGAGGGCGTTGAGCGTGCGCGGGGTGATGCAGCCGGAGGTGGTCGGGTCGTCCACCGAGCAGGACTCCGACGGCCAGGACCCGTCCGGGTTGCGGGGTGCCGGCTTCGCCGACGCGGAACTGCCGCCGCTGAAGCCGTTGCTGCCGCCCGAGCTGACCGCGGCGAGTGCCGCCTCGGCCTCCTTCTTCTTCTTCGCCATCACGGCGAGCTGCTTCTGCTGCTCACGGACCTCGGCGTCGATCGCGACCTTGGCCTGCTGCGCCTGCTGCCGGGCGTCGGTCAGGTCGCGCAGCCGCCTGCCGTCCCGCTGCGCCATCAATTCGAGGTCGGCGGCGCGTTGCAGGAACTCCTGCGGGGTGGCGGTGTTGAGCAGCATCGACGTCGGGGTCAGCCGGCCGAGGCGGTACGAGTGCGCGGCCACCTCGCCCGCCTGGGCGGTCAGCTCGACCAGCCGGGCCTCGACGGTGCGCAGCTCGCCGGTCAGCGCCGCCTGCCGGCGCTTGGAGTTGTCCAGCTTGGCCTTCGCCTCGATGTGTCCCTTGGCGGTCAGCTCCAGCGCGTCGCGCAGCTTCTTGGTGCCGCCCTCGCCGGGCTCCGCGTACGCGGGCACCGCGCCGCCGGCGAGCAGCAGCGCGACGGCGGCGAGCAGAGCGAGCAGAGCGCGGCGACCGAGCTGCCGGCTGGGACTGGTCCTGGGCACGAAAGCGTCCTTCCGTCGACCGCCGGCCCCCGGTGAAATCCCTGCGCGGCGGCGGCCCCCGCCGGCGCCGGTCGGCGGCCTGCTGGCGGAGACCGCCGGTCACGATACCGGACCGGAAGTCGGTGACCAGCCCGGTGACCGGCCGAGCGGCCGAGGTTCGACGCAGGGTGTCGCCGTGGTCGCCGAGCGCGCGGATCAGGCGCCGAGGAGGGCGTCCCGGACCTCGGCCCAGATCTCCTCGTTGGCCGCGACGAGCAGCCCCCGCCCGTCGTCCGCCGGGTGGTAGTCGGTGCCGTCGAAGCGACGGGCGACGCCACCGGCCGCGCGGACCAGCACCGTACCCGGTGCGTGGTCCCACGGCAGGGTCCGCCAGAAGAGGGCGAACTGCTGCTCCCCGGTGAGGATGTCCAGGTACTCCCGACCGGCGCAGTGCTGGCCGGGCAGCAGCTCGCCGAGCCGCTCGCCGCCGGCGCGGACCCGGTCGCGGGACTCCGGCGGCAGGAACCGGGTCATCGCCGCGCCGCGCAGCTCCCCCAGCGGTGGCGCCTGCCCGGCGCCGCCGGCCGGCCGGCCGTTGAGCAGGGTGCCGTCGTCGACCCGGCCGGCTGCCAACGTCCCGGCCAGCGGGTCGAGGATCCACCCGGCGGTCGGCCGACCATCGGTCAGCAGAGCCACCATCAGGGCGAACGGCCGTCGGCCGGCGGCGAAGTTGGCGGTGCCGTCGACCGGGTCGACCAACCAGACGTCCCCGCCGCCACGCAGGTGCCGCAGCAACCCCGGGTCGTCGGCGACCCCCTCCTCACCCACGACCATCGACCCCGGCCGCAGCTGGCGCAGCCGGGCGGAGATCAGCGCCTCGGCCCGGCGGTCGGCGACGGTAACCACCTCACCGGGTGCCTTCTCCGACACGTCGGCCTCGTCGAGCTTGCGGAACAGCGGCAGCACGACCTGGTCGGCGGCCTCCCACAGCAGGTCGCCCACGTCGTCGAGCATGGTGTCAGCCACGCGGCGGCAGCTTGACCACGCTGACGAAGAACTCGTCGATCTGCCGGACCACCGAGATGAAGCGCTCGAAGTCGACAGGCTTGGTCACGTAGGCGTTGGCGTGCAGCTGGTAGCTGCGCAGGATGTCCTCGTCGGCCTGCGAGGTGGTCAGCACCACCACCGGGATCCGACGCAGGTCCTCGTCCTTCTTGATCTCCTCCAGCACCTCCCGGCCGTCCCGGCGGGGCAGGTTGAGGTCGAGCAGGATCAGGTCGGGCGCCACCGCGTCCGCGTACGGATCCTCACGGCGCAGGTAGGCGAGTGCCTCGGCGCCGTCGGAGACGACGGTGAGGCGGTTGCGGAGCTTGTGCTCCTCGAACGCCTCCTGGGTCATCAACACGTCACCCGGGTCATCCTCGACCAGCAGGACCTCGATCGGGCTCTTGCCGTCCGCCGGCGCGGTCATCCCACCGTCTCCCTCATGTCACCCGTTCTACCGCCTTCCGGCGGGTTGTCGGCCCGGTCCGGCCGGTCCGGCCCCGTGGACTGCTCCGGCAGTGCGGCGGAAACCTCGCCCGCCGGCAGGGCCTCGCCGGTCGCGTCGTCCGTCGCGGGGGTCGCCGCCTCCGGCGACTCCAGGGCGGCGGCGGCAGCGGCGGCCTCGACGTCCTTGGGGAGCGCCGGCAGGGTGAACCGGATCGCGGTGCCCTCCGGCACGTCGGTGTCCACCCAGACCTGGCCGCCGTGGTACTCCACGATCTTCTTGACGATCGCCAGCCCGATGCCGGTGCCGGGGTACGCGTCCTTCGAGTGCAACCGCTGGAAGATCACGAAGATCTTGTCGGCGAACTCGGGCTCGATCCCGATGCCGTTGTCCTGGCAGCTGATCTCCCACTCGTCGCCCACCAACCGGGCCGAGATGTGCACCTTCGGCGGCACATCCGGACGGCGGAACTTGATCGAGTTGCTGACCAGGTTCGCCAGCAGGTTGGTGAGCAGCGGCTCCTCACCCCGGATCACCGGCAGCTCGGTCCAGGTCAGCTCGGCGTCGGCGTACTGCCGGGCCGCCTCGGTCTGCCCGGCCACGTCGCCCATCACCTTGTTCAGGTCGACCTCGACGAAGCCCGTGGTGAGCCGGCCGATCCGGGAGAACGCCAGCAGGTCGTTGATCAGCCGCTGCATCCGCTGCGCGCCGTCCACCGCGAAGGCGATGTACTGGTCGGCGCGCTCGTCGAGCTGCCCCGCGTAGCGGCGTTGGAGCAGCTGGCAGAAGCTCGCCACCTTGCGCAGCGGCTCCTGGAGGTCGTGCGAGGCCACGTACGCGAACTGCTCCAGGTCGCGGTTGGAGCGGGTCAGCTCCTCGGCCTGCTTCTGGAGCTGGCCGTTGACCCACTCGATCCGCTCGCGGGCCTCGCGTACCTCGGCCAGGTCCTTGGCGATCTTGCGGCGCATGGCGTCCACGTCCTCGCCGAGCTGGAGGAACTCCGGCGGGCCGACGACGGCGATGCCGTGCTGGTAGTCGCCCTCGGCGACCTCGCGGACCTGGTCGGCCAGCCCGGTCAGCGGCCGGATCACCATCCGGTCCAGCGAGAGCAGCAGCACCCCGCCGGCGACGACCACCACCAGCGCGGCGACGATCAGCAGGACGACCAGCAGGTTGCTGCTGCTGCGTACGTCGTCGGCGGCCTGCTGCCGGGCGGCGAGGATCTCCTGCTGGAGGCCTTCCACCGCGGCCCGGACCTGGTCGAACTGCTGCCGGGCCTGGTCGGTGATCAGCGCCTGGCCGGCCGCCGTGCCGCTGCGCTGGGTGGTGCTCACCACCGGCACGGCCACCGTCTGCCGCCACTGCTCGGCGCGCTGCTCGAGGATCCGCAGCTCCTGGTCGATCTGGGGATAGTCGTCGAGCAGCTTCCGCATCGAGGCGACCCGGTCCTGCTCCTGCTTCACACCCGCCTGGTACGGGCTCAGGTCGGCCGGGTCACCACTGACCGCGTAGCCGCGGACCGCCGTCTCCTGGTCGAGCAGCGCGTTGAGCAGCTCCTGCGCCTGCACCCGCAGCGGGCCGGTCTTGTTGAGGATGGCGTCGACCTGGGTGCGGTTGCGCGCGGCCACCGTCCCCTCCGCGGCGGCGAGGCCGAGCAGCAGCACACCGACGACGACGAGCAGGGTGATGACCCGGCGGCGCAGACTCCAGCCGCCGACCACCGGCGTCACCGGCCACCACCCCGGCTGACCAGCAGCATGGCCACGTCGTCGGCGAGCGGGCCACCGTTGATCTGCTCGGCCCGGCCGACCAGCCACGCCGGCAGCTCAGGCAGCGCCACCTCGCGGTTGGCCGGCTCGTCGAGCAGCCCGCTGAGCCCCGGCACGTCGAGCCGCTCGTCGCCCTCGCCCACCCGCCCCTCGATCAGGCCGTCGGTGTACATCAGCAGGGACCAGTCATCGGTGTCGAACTCCAGGTCGTGAGCGATCGGCCGGCGGGGTCGTACGCCGAGCAGCAGGCCGCCGGGCGCCGGCACCGGCACGACCCGCCCTCCGGAGAGCAGCAGTGGCGGCGGATGCCCGGCCAGTCGGACGGTGGCGCGGTTGGCGTCCAGGTCCAGCCGGGTGGTGGCCACCGTCGCGAAGATCTCCTGGAGCCGGCGCTCGCTCATCAGCACCTGCTCCAGCGCGGGCAGCACCTCGTCGTCGGGCACCCCGGCGAGCACCAACGCCCGCCAGGCCACCCGCAGCTCGACGCCGAGCGCGGCCTCGTCGACGCCGTGCCCGCAGACGTCGCCGACGATCAGGTCCAGGCGGTCGGGGCGGGTCTGCACCACGTCGAAGAAGTCCCCGCCGATCAGCGCGGCGTGCCGGCCCGGCCGGTAGAAGGTGTGCACCGCCACCTCGTCAGTGGTCATCAGCGGCTGGGGCAGCAGGCCGCGTTCGAGGCGGGCGGACTCGGCCTGGCGCAGCTCGACCTCGCGCAGCCGGCGGGCGTTCTCGTCGGCGCGCTTGCGTTCCACTGCGTAGCGCAGCGCCCGGGTCAGCAGCACGCCGTCGACCTGGCCCTTGACCAGGTAGTCCTGCGCGCCCTCGGCCACCGCGACGATGCCCAGGTGCTCGTCGGAGCGGCCGGTCAGCACGCAGACCGCGGCGCCGCTGGCCATCTCCAGCACCTGGCGCAGCCCGTCCAGGCCCTGCGCGTCGGGCAGCCCCAGGTCGAGCAGGACGCAGTCGATGCCCGTCACCCGCTGCCGTGCCTCGCTGAGGCTGGTGGCCACCAGCAGCTCGATCATCGAGTTGGTTTCGGCGAGCAGCTCGCTGACCAGGAAGGCGTCGCCCTCGTCGTCCTCCACCAGCAGCACCCGAAGTCGCTCGCCCGGCGGCAGGTTGGCGTGTCGCCCCAGACCACCGTGCGGATACGGCACGACTGAGGAACCGGCCAGGCCGGTCCTCCGGTGCGGCCGGGTCACCGCCGCGAGTCGCGGGAGGTCGCTGGTGATGTCGGGCTCCTTCCGAGTGCCCTGCTGATCCTGTATTACACAACGGCCGCACACAACACGGCGGGCGCGGCGCGGCCGGGGATGGGGCGGATCACTACCGCCAGAGGACAAACCGGGCGGCCTTTGGTCGGCCCGTGTCCCAGGCGCACCACCGGGGGCCGCGGGAGGGCAGGATGATGCCACCCCTGGTCCCACCCCCGAGGAGTTCCCGTGGGCGCACCCCCCACCCCCGCCCCGGCGGGCACGCCGGTCCGCCCCGGCCCGCGCGTACCCGCCGCCGATCGCGCACTGGCCCGGCCGCGCCGGCGGCTCGCGGCTGCCGCGGCCGCCCTGGCCGCGCTGGTCGCCGTCGGCGCCGGCAGCCTGCTGGACCTGCGCACCCCGGCGCCGCTGCCGGTGGACGCGCCACCGGGCGAGTTCAGCGCCGGCCGGGCGTTCGAGGACGTGCGGGTGATCGCCGCCCGGTCGCACGTCGCCGGCAGCCCGGCCAACGACCAGGTCCGCGCGCACCTGGAGCAGAAGCTGCGCGGGCTCGGCCTGGCCACCGAGGTGCAGGACACCGTCGCCCCGGAGGCCGGGCAGCTCAGCGGGGCCGCCGGCGGGGCCACCCTGGCCCGGGTACGCAACGTGGTGGCCCGGCTGCCCGGCACCGACCCGACCGGCCGGGTCTTCCTGGTCGCGCACTACGACTCGGTGCAGACCGGGCCGGGCGGCAACGACGACGCGGCCGGCACCTCGGCGATCCTGGAGGTGGCCCGGGCGCTGACCACCGGTCCCCGGCCGCGCAACGACATCGTCTTCGTGCTCACCGACGCCGAGGAGGCGTGCCTCTGCGGCGCGTCGGCGTTCGCCGCCAGCCATCCGCTGGCCGCCGACGGCGGGGTGGTGCTCAATCTGGAGGCGCGCGGCTCCACCGGTCCGGTGATCATGTTCGAGACGTCCCGGAACAACGCGAAGCTGGTGGACGTGTTCGGCCGGGCCGCCCCGCACGCGGTCGGCACCTCGTTCGCGGTGGAGATCTACCGCGCGCTGCCCAACGACACCGACTTCACCGCCTTCCTGGACCGGCGCTTCGTCGGGCTGAACTCGGCGTACATCGACGGCGGGGCGATCTACCACACGCCGCTGGACACCCCGGCGGCCCTGGACCGGGGCAGCCTCCAGCAGCACGGCGACAACGCGCTGGGCCTGGCCCGGGAGTTCGGCCGTACCGACTTGACCGACCTGCGCTCCGGGCACGACGCCACCTATTTCCCGGTGCCCGGCGGCCTGGTCCGCTACCCCGGCTGGCTCACCCTGCCACTGGCCCTGCTCGCGCTCGTTGCGGTGGCCGCGCTGGGCTGGCTGACCCGCCGGCGGGGCCGGACCAGCACCGGTCGGCTCGCCGCCGGTTTCGGGCTCACCCTGGTGCCGATCGTGGCGGCGCCGCTGGCCGCCCAACTGCTCTGGGCGGCGATCACCGCGATCCGGCCGGGCTACGCCGAGCTGCTCGACCCGTACCGGCCGGTCTGGTACCGGCTGGCCGTGGTGGCGCTCGCCGCCGCCATCGTGTTCGTCTGGTACGCGCTCACCCGCCGCCGGGTCGGCCCGGCCGCGCTGGCCGTCGGCGGCCTGGCCTGGCTGGCCCTGTTCGGGGTGCTGCTGGCCGTGGCGGTGCCGGGCGGGGCGTACCTCACCACCCTGCCGGCGCTGGCCGGCGCGCTCGCCGGGCTGGTCGCGCTCAACACCCGGCTGGACGGGCCGTGGCCGGTGGTGGCGTTGACCGCCGCCGGCGCGGTCGGCGTACTCATCCTGCTGCCCACCGTCGTGCTGCTCTTCCCCGCGCTGGGGATGGCGATGGGCGGGGTGGCTGCGCTGGTCGCGGTGCTGCTCGGGCTGGCCGCGCTGCCGGTGGTCGACCTGCTGCACCCGCAGGCGGGCGGCCAGCGCGGGATGGTCGCGCTGCGGGCCCGGCGGCTCGCGGTGCTGCCGGCTGGCGCCGCCGCGCTGGCGGCGGTGGTGTTCGCCGGGGCCGGGCTGGCCGTGGATCGGTTCGACGCCGCGCACCCCGCGCCCACCCACCTGATGTACGCCCTGGACGCGGGCACCGGCCAGGCCCGCTGGCTGAGCCACGAGACCGACCCGCAGCCGTGGACGGCCGGCTACGTGGACGCGGTGACCGACGTCGGCGACGAATTCCCGGGGCTGGGCGACGGTGAGCTGCGGGCCGGCCCGGCGCAGGCGGCGAACCTGCCGGCGCCGAAGCTGGAGTCGCTCGCCGACTCCACCACCGGCGGCGAGCGCACCCTGCGACTGCGGCTCACCCCGCAGCGGGCGGTCCGGCTGGCCACCCTGCACGTCGACACGTCGACCGCCACCGTGCTGCGGGCCGAGGTGGCCGGCCGACCGGTGCCGGTCGAGCCGCGCGACGGCCGGTGGGGCTTCGGGGTGGTGTTCCACGCCCCGCCCCAGGAGGGGATCGAGTTCACGCTGGTCCTGCGTCCGCGCGCGGGTCAGGTCGCGTTGCGGGTGATGGACGCCAGCGACGGGCTGGACGGGTTGCCGGGCTTCCGCCCCCGCCCGTCGGACGTCGGGGTCGTCGGCTCGCACAGCTCCGAGATGCTGGCGGTCGCCCGCACGTATCCCATCTGACGGCGAGCGGCCCGGCGGAGTTCTTCCTCCGCCGGGCCGCCGCTCTCCGGGGTCAGTGCGGCGCGGCGGGGCCCAGGTCGCTCGGGTCGGTGTTGCCGCCGCAGACGATCAGCGCCACCCGCTCCCCCGCCTGCGGCACGTACGCGCCGGCGACCAGCGCGGCCAGGGCCGCCGCCCCACCCAGCTCGGCGGCGACGCGCAGCTCCGACCAGAGCAGGCGACGTGCCCGCACCAGGGCCTCGTCGGGCACCAGGACGGACAGCACGCCGGTCCGGCGCGCCGTCTCGAAGGCGATGTCGCCGATCCGGCGGGCGCCCAACGAGTCCGTCGCGATGCCGCCCACCTCGATGTCGACCGGACGCCCCGCCTTCAGGGCGGAGTGCAGGGTGGGAATCCGCTCGGGCTCGACGGCGACGACGCGTACCCGGCCGTCGAACCAACTGGCGATCCCGGACACCAGGCCGCCGCCCCCGACCGCCACCAGGACGGTGTCGACTCCGTCCAGTTGCCGTTCCAGCTCCCGGCCGACGGTGCCCTGGCCGGCCACCACCTCCGGTTGGTCGTACGCGTGCACGACCAGCGCGCCGGTCTCCTCGGCACGGCGCGTGCTCGCCGCCAGCGCCTCGGCGTAGTGCTGGCCCACCTGCCGCACCTGGGCGCCGAGACCCGCCAGCCGCTGCACCTTCACCGGCGAGGAGGTGACCGGGACGAAAACCTCCGCGGGCACGCCCAGCGAGCGGGCCGCGTACGCGACGGCGAGGCCGTGGTTGCCGCCGGACGCGGCCAGCACCCCCGCCGGGGGCAGCGGCCCCTGGAGCATCCGGTTGAACGCGCCGCGCGGCTTGAACGAACCGGTGTGCTGGTGCAGTTCGAGCTTCAGGCTGAGCCGCCCCGGCACGCCCAGGTCCCCGCCGTCGACGGCGATCACGGGAGTTTCCCGTACCCGGCCTTCCACTAGCGCGGCAGCGGCCTCGACGTCGCTTCTGTCCACCATCGGAAACGCACCCTTCGCTATGGCCGGTGAGTCAGTCGCCCACCGAGCCGGATCGTCCACGGCTCGATGCTGTCGACCCGCAGATGCGTCCCGCTCCACGGATCGCGACCCAGCGTGGCGCGGACGAACTCCTCCGACTCGGCGACGACGGCGAGCACCACGCGGTGCTCGTCGGCCAGTGGCCCACCCAGGACGACGAAGCCCGCCTCGACGAGCTCATCCATGAACGACGCGTGCGCGACCCAGTCGGGCTGCTCCTCCATCGGCCGCGTCGGGTCCCACCGTGGACCACTGCGATGCAGGATCACCAGGAACGTCGCCATGCCCGGACGCTACTGCACCGGCCCGTCGGGGCTTCCCCGACGCGCTCCTCAGACGCCCCTGGCCCCGTCAATGGCCTGTCGCAGCAGGTCCGCGTGCCCGTTGTGGCGGGCGTACTCGGCGATCATCTGCAGGTGGACGTAGCGCAGCGACGCCACGTCCTCGTCGGGGAAGGTGAATGTGTCGCCCATGGCGGCCTCAGCCACGGCCTGACGTGCCAGGTCGGTCTCCTCGACCAGCCGGTCGTAGTCGGATCGGGCGCTCGCCGGGTCGATGTCCTCGAAGTCGGCGTCGCGCCACTCCGTCGTGGAGTAGAGCGTGCCCAACGGTTCGCCGCGGAAGAGCACCCGGAACCAGGTGCGCTCGACCTTGGCCATGTGTCGAATGAGACCGAGCAGCGAGAGGTTCGAGAAGGCCAACGGCGTCCGTGCCAGTTGTTCGGCATCGAGGCCCGCGCACTTGTGGAGCAACGTGGCGCGCTGCCAGTCGAGGAGACGACGAAGCTGGTCGGCCTCCGGCGCGACGAGAACGTCGTCGGGACGGCTCACCTCGGGGGCGGTCCACGTCATCGGGCCATGATGGCACGCGCTGGGGACACCGCCCCCGGATCACCAGTGGTATTTCAGGTTCACGGCCAGTGCGGCCACCGCCGTGGAGAAGAACACGGCCCAACCCACCAGCTGGCGGGAACCAACCCGCAGGTGGGCGAGGAGCGCACCGACGAAGTACAGCACGAGACCGGCGGCGGCGAGTGTCCCCAGCAGCGGAACGGCGAACCCGGCCAGCAGTCCCAGGGAGCCTGCCGCCAGCAACATGCCCAGCACCGGTACCCACGACCGTGGCACGCGCTTCATGTCCGCCTGGGCTTTCGGATAGTCGTGGCCGATCAGGTAGGTGACGGCGGCGATGCCGTTGAAGATCGAGGCAAGGATGGTGACCGTGACGTAAGCCGCGAACATGGACGCTCCAGGGTGGTCGTTTGCCCTGAGGACGAGGTGACCCGGTGCGGTGTGACGTGCCGTGCGGTGATTTTGTGCCCGAGCTTCGCGTTGCCCCGGTACAGCTTTCGCTCGGCCTAGCCGGCGTCGTCGACGTATCGGACCCGCCAGCGCTTTCCCCGGCCGTGCCGCTTGGACGGTAGCCGCTTGCCGTCCGAACCGCGCTTGCCCAAGTACCAGAGATCATCGACCGGCACGTCAGGATGCCTTCACAGGGGACTTTCACTGTCAACAGCTGCTGCCGTAGTGGCCCAGCTGGAACGTAGAGGATCAGTGGAACCCAATTGCTTCCCAGGGTCTTTTAGGCAGGTGGAAGATCGACCACGGGAGGTATGCACAAGTGACTGAGCGGATTCGATCGCTGCTCGACGCGGCGGCCGCCGAGACACGGCCAAGGGTTGTTGATCCGGTGTCAGAGGTGCTGCGGCGCGGGCGGGCGAGCCGTCGCCGACACCTGGCCACGGCTGGCGTGGCCAGTGCCGTCGCGGTCGCTCTGCTCGGCACCGGCGGCTTGGTGGCAGCCAACCGGACGGGCGCTGGCATGCTTGCCGCGAACCCGTCGCCGAGCACCGACACTGCTCGGACGTCACCGCCGCTACCGAGTGAACGGCCGATCAAAGGCGCTGCAACGCCACCTGACCGGCCGAAGGTGTCCGTGAGGGTGACCGACTCGGACGTGCGGATCAACGGACTGATCCTGAAGGTCCGGAGCGGCTGGCAGGTAGTTCAGGGAGACGGCGGTAAGCCGGTGACTGACTGCGAGATCGCCCCCGGCTCGATTCTGGTCAATGCCAACTGGGCTCCCGGCGGCGACTGCGATGCCCGTGCCCAAATTCAGGTCCGTCCCTGGCAGCCGCAGTCCTACCCGCTCGGCGCCCCGACGAGGTTCAGTGAGGGTGTCAGCGAGGTCATCCTGCCAGGCGGGCAGCCGGCCTGGCTGACCGACAACGACGTCCGCAACTTCCGCGCGTTCAAGCGGTCCAGCTGGGCGGCCTTCAACGTCAACATGCCCTGGGCCGGGGCAGCGCTCACCGTCGAAACCCCGACGGGGGAACTGGACACCTTGCTCGGCTCGGTCAGCAGCGAGGCGGTGTCGCCGGGCCGGCTGGTCCTGCCCGATTCCGCCCAGACGGCAATCCTCGCCGGAGCGAAGCAGGACCGGCTCGACTCCACCGACGCCGTCGCGGTGGCAAAGGTGCTCAAGCGGCTGCGCGGAGTGGACCGGGTCGTGAACGATGGTGAGCTGCCGTGCGCCTCGGCGCAACAACTCTCCCCGGTCTGGAAGGCCGCCGGCAGGGACATGGCCACTCTGACCCTCACCTACCCGTCCGGCATGCCTGAGGCGGTGATCGCCATCAGCAGTACCGACGCCTGTGCGTTCGCCACCTCCTCCATGGGCGGACGGGTTTGGTTGCCAGCCGGGTTCCTCGCCGAGGTCCGGGCCCTACTCGCCCCCGGATCGGGGACGTGAGCGCTCCTGCGGCCGGTCCGGTGGGTTTCGCTGGGTTTGTCAACGCGCGATACGCCAGCCTGGTCCGACACGGCACCCTGCTGACCGGAGACCACGGACACGGTGAAGACCTCGCGCAGGAGGCCCTGGTCAAGACGTACCGTGCCTGGCACCGGCTGCACCCGGACGGCGACCCCGACGCGTACACCCGACAGGTGATGGTGCGGGCGGCTTGGCGGGCCGGACGGCGGCTGTGGCGCCGGGAGATCCCCACCGCGGAGCTGCCGGATCGGCGGGCGGCCGACCCCTACGAGCCCTTCGACACCGCTCGGCTTGTGCTCAACGCGCTGCGGGGACTGCCCGCCCAGCAGCGAGTGGTACTGGTGCTGCGGTACTGGGCCGGGCTCAGCGAGCAGGAGATCGCCGACATGCTGAACTGCTCGACCGGCACGGTGAAGAGCCGAGCCAGCCGGGCGATGAACACCCTTCGCCGAGCCGATGGCCCGTTGGCCGAGGCGTTCGAAAAGTCTCCGGCGGGCTCGAACTGACCCGCCGTCGGCCCACCATCCGGGGTGGCGGGCCGACGGCGGGAACCCGCCATCCCACTGCTCCCACAGCGGTACACAGTCCAGAGCGGTGACGTCGGCGCGCACGAGATGCAGCGCATGGGCAGCGCCGGCTCTCCTGCGTGCCGAGGCCTTTGCTACGCGACGTGCCCGTGCCAGCCCTGAGGAGAAACCGACGGAAGGCGTTTCCGCAGTTCAGAGGCCAGGCCAGGGATAGTGCGGGAGGTCGGGAAGCCGCAGCTTCTACTTCCAGCGGAAGTGCACAAAGAGCCGGCCGAAGTTCTTGGAGTCCTTCTCCACCCGGTGGTAGAGCTGCTTGACGTCCTTCTGGTCCAGGAACCGCAGGACCCGCTTCTTGAGCTGACCCGATCCCTTTCCCGGAATGATCTCCACGAGGGTGGCCTTCTTCGCCACCGCCTCGTCCATGATCCCGCGCAGCGCGCGGTCGATGTCCTGGCCCTTGTTGAAGATCTCGTGCAGGTCCAGCTTGAGCTTCATGCCGCACCCGCCGGCCGGTCAGGTCCCATGCCCGCCATCCTAGGCACCCGCCGCGCGGTGCCCGACAGACGACGAAGGGCGGCCCCGAAGGGCCGCCCGCTCACCGACACGCTCAACGAGCGCCGCCGAGGCGGGACTCCACCCGCTCCAGCGCGATCCGGTAGTCGTCGTTGGCCGCGTACATGGCGGCGGCGATGCGCAGGTGCCGCAGCGCGTCCGTGGGGCGGTTCATCCGCTCCAGCGTCCGGCCCAGCACGTGGTGCGCGTAGTGGTCGCTCGGGTCCCGGTCGACCAGCTCGCGGAGCTGCTCCTCGGCCCGGTTGAGCTGGGCCGACTGGAAGTACGCGCGGGCCAGCAGTTGCCGTACCGCAGCGTTGCCGGGCTCGGCGTCCACGATCGGCTCCAGCAGTCGGGCCGCTCCGGTCGGGTCGCCGGTCTCGAAGAACATGGTCGCCCGCCGGTAGTCCGCCAGAAGATCCATCTGCCCACCTCCTCGGGTTCGCGCCGTCTCCACTCCGACGCTGGCACAACACCGGCCGGATGGCGACTGTTCCCCGAGTCGTGCAGGGCCAGGGCCGGCCCGATCGGTCAGGTCCGGGCGTCGCGGTGGCTGGCGGCCAACTCCCAGGCGCGGACGCCGCCGACGATCCCGGCGGTGTTCGGCACCACCACCACATCGTCGCCCATCCGGGCCAGCTGTTCGGGGCGGATCAGCCGCGAGTTGCCCCCGCCCAGGTAGAGCCGGTCCCACCGGAACACCGGGCGCAAACCGTCCACCACCTGCCGAATCCGGCGGGACCAGAAGGCGTCGCCGAGCCGCCGCCGCTCCGGCTCACCCACGTACGTGTCGTAGGTGGTGCCCCAACGCACCGGCGCGTGGGACAGCTCCAGGTGCGGCGCGAGCACCCCGCCGTCGAAGAGTGCGCTGCCCAGCCCGGTGCCCAGGGTCAGCACCAGCTCGCAGCCGGTCCCGGCGACCACCCCGGCCCCGTGCACCTCGGCGTCGTTGAGCACCAGCGCCGGCACCCCGAACGCCTCGGCCAGCGCGCCCCGCGCGTCCCAGCCGGACCACTCGGCGAGCAGGTCCGGATCGACCCGGGTACGTGGCCCGGCCCGGGTGACGTAGTGCGGGGTGGCCACCACCACACCGTGCCGGATCATTCCCGGCATTCCGACCGTCAGCCGGTCCGCCGCCGGCAGCCGCCCACCCAGGTCGAGCAGGGTCTTGACGAACAGCGCGGGCGGCAGCGGGTACGGGGTCGGCACGCGCATCGGCCGGGCCCGCATCGTGCCGGCCTCGTCGAGCACCGACGCCTTGATGCCGCCGCCGCCACAGTCGATCGCCAGTGTGGTCACCACGACCCTGAGTCTGCCCCGTGCACGTCGGCTGCATGCCGGCGGCCGGATAGGCTCCCGTCCTGATGAGCGCCACGATGATCGTCAAGGATCTTGCCGCCGGGCACGGCGACCGACCCCTCTTCGCCGGGCTGGACCTCGTCGTCGCCCCCGGCGACGTGGTCGGCCTGGTCGGGCCGAACGGCGCCGGCAAGTCGACGCTGTTGCGTACCCTCGCCGGGCTGTTGCCGGTGGAGGCCGGCACGGTCACGCTGAGCCCGCCCACCGCGAGCGTCGGGCACCTGCCGCAGGAACCGGAGCGGCGCCCGGGCGAGACGGTGCGCGACTTCCTGGCCCGGCGGACCGGCGTGACCGGCGCGCAGGCGGCGCTGGACGCGGCCACCGAGGCGCTCACCGTCGGCGCGGCCGGCTCCGACGACGCGTACGCCGATGCCCTGGAGCGCTGGCTCACCCTGGGCGGGGCGGACCTGGACGAGCGGGCCGAGCAGGTGAGTGCCGACCTGGGGCTCGCGGTCGACCTGGATCACCCGATGACCGGGCTCTCCGGCGGCCAGGCGGCCCGCGCCGGGCTGGCGTCGCTGCTGCTCAGCCGCTACGACGTGTTCCTGCTCGACGAGCCGACCAACGACCTGGACCTGGCCGGGCTGGAGCGGCTGGAGGAGTTCGTCACCGGCCTGCGGGCCGGGACGGTGCTGGTCAGCCACGACCGGGAGTTCCTCACCCGCACGGTGACCCGGGTGCTGGAGCTGGACCTGGCGCAGCAGCAGGTGAACCACTACGGCGGTGGCTACGCGGCCTACCTGGAGGAGCGCGAGGTGGCCCGCCGGCACGCCCGCGCCGACTTCGAGGAGTACGCCGACACCCGGGCCGGCCTGGAGGCGCGGGCCCGGACCCAGCGCTCCTGGATGGAGAAGGGCGTCAAGAACGCCCGGCGGAAGGCCACCGACAACGACAAGATCGGCCGGAAGTTCCGCAGCGAGGCGACCGAGAAGCAGGCGTCCAAGGCCAAGCAGACCGAGCGGCTGATCGAGCGGCTGGAGGTGGTCGAGGAGCCGCGCAAGGAGTGGGAGCTGCGGATGGAGATCGCTGCCGCGCCCCGCGCCGGGGCCGTGGTGGCCACCCTCCGAAACGCGGTGGTACGCCGGGGCGGCTTCACCCTCGGGCCGGTGGACCTCCAGATCGACTGGGCGGACCGGGTGGCGGTGACCGGCGCCAACGGGTCGGGCAAGACCACCCTGCTCGCGGCCCTGCTCGGCCGGCTGCCGCTGGACGAGGGCACCGCCTCGCTCGGCCCCGGCGTGGTGGTCGGCGAGGTGGACCAGGCCCGTGGGCTCTTCCTGGGCGACGCGCCGCTGATCGACGCGTTCCAGGCCGCCGTACCGGAGATGTCGCCGGCGGACGCGCGGACCCTGCTGGCCAAGTTCGGCCTGCGCGCGGCGCACGTGCCGCGGCCGGCGATCACCCTCTCCCCCGGCGAGCGGGCCCGGGCGGCACTGGCACTGCTCCAGGGGCGCGGGGTCAACCTGCTGGTGCTCGACGAGCCGACCAACCACCTGGACCTGGCCGCGATCGAGCAGCTGGAGTCGGCGCTGGCCAGCTACCCGGGCACGCTGCTGCTGGTCACCCACGACCGGCGGATGCTGGCTGCCATCGAGACCAACCGCCGACTGCGGGTCGACGCCGGACGGATCGCCGAGGACTGATCCGTGCCGGCGGGCCGCGGCGGGGTGAGAATGACCCCATGCTCAAGTGGGAGTACGCGCTGCTGGTCCGCCGCCGCCAGGCGGCGACCAACGACCTCGGCTGGGAGGTCGTCTTCGTCTGGTACGGCCCGGACGGCTCGATGGTCGAAGTGACGCCGTACGGCGACACCGCGCTCGCCCACCTGAACCGGGCCGGCGACCAGGGCTGGGAACTGGTCGCGATGAGCGAGGACCCGTCCCTGCCCGGCAACAACGAGCTGCACCGCTACCACCTCAAACGCCCCAAGCCCGCCGCTCCGCCGCCCCGGCAGCGGATGCGCGGCGGCGGCCGCCCCGGTCGCCGCACCATCTCCGGCTGACCCGTCGCGAGCGGGCATATCGGGCGCGGTTGCGGGTAACGCGCGGCGGGAGGTGGCCCGCATGGTCGCGTTGGCACAGACGCCGCCCTCGGCCGACCGGCTGCGGGCGATCGATGATTTCCTCGCCGAGGCGTGGGCGGACCAGGTCCGGCACGACGACCGGCTACGCCCCCTGGCGGTCGAGGTGCGGTTCGACCGGGGGGTGGCCCACCTGAGTGGGGAGGTCACGAAGCCGGCTCAGCTGCGGCTGGTCCGGGACCTGGTGGGTCGGCTGGCCGGCGTGCTGGGTGTCTGGTGCCGGGTGGGGGTCGGCGGCCGGGAGCCGGTGGTGGTGGACCTGGGTTGCGGGGCCACCAAGCAGTGGCCGGGCAACCTGGGCCTGGACATCTTCCCGGCGCCGGGCGTGGACGCGGTCGCGGACCTCTCCGGGTCGCTCCCGCTGGCCGACGATTCGGTGGACGTGCTGTTCGCCGTGCACATCCTGGAGCACCTGATCGATTTCCTGCCGCTGGTCGACGAGTGCCACCGGGTGCTGCGCCCGGGTGGTGTGCTGCACGTGATGAGCCCGTGGTGGGGGCACGTCAACGCGGTGGCCGACCCAACGCACGTGCGGCTGCTGGACGTACAGACGGTCAAGGGGGTCTGCCTGCAACGCCCGCCCGGCACCCCGCGCTGGTATCCGCTGCACGCCGGCTGCGACGGCGCCTCCATCTTCGCCGACCTCACCCCCCTGCCAGCCGACGCCGACCCCCCACCCCCGTCCCACCTCGCCCGCTTCTTCGACTGATCGACCACCCCGGCCCCGAAATGCCGGAAACCTCATGATCGACGAGGAGGGCGCACGGTGGAGGGGCGGATCAGGGGGTGGGTTGCGTGCTCTCGCGTAGTTCCAGGCGGTAGGGGGCCGAGAGTTCGCGGGCGGGGGCGCTGCGGTCACCCTCCAGACGCTCGGCGAGCAGCTCGACGGCCAGCCTCGCGATCTGGGCCTTGTCCGGGGCCACCGTCGTGAGGGTGGGGATCGAGAAGCGCCCATCCTCGATGTCGTCGAACCCGACCACCGCGACGTCCTCGGGCACCCGCAAACCGGCCTCGTGCAGGGCGCGCAGGGCGCCCAGGGCGAGGGTGTCGTTGAAGCAGAAGACAGCGTCGGGGCGTACCCCGGAGTCGAGCAGGCCGCGCATCGCGGCCGCGCCGTCGGCGCGGTGCCAGGCCGGCGCGGGCGCCACCAGCGCCTCGTCGTAGCCCAGGCCGGCCCCGATCAGCGCGTCGGCGTAGCCGGTGAGCCGGAGCCGGGCGCTGGCCCCCTCCGGGGTGCGTTGCGAGCCGATGGCGGCGATGCGGCGACGGCCGAGCCGGATCAGGTGGGTGGTGATCTCCCGGGCCGCGGCCACGTTGTCGATGACCACGTGGTCGGCGGGGCCGTGGTCGACCCGTTCGCCGAGCAGCACCATCGGGGTGCCGTCCAGGCCGGCCAGGTCCTCCGCGGTGAGCGCCAGTGGACTGAAGATCAGACCGTCGATCAGGTGGTCGGTGATGCCGGAGGCCACCACCCGCTCCTGCTCCCGGCCACCGCCGGTCTGGTCGATCAGCACCGTCCAGCCGAACTCGGCGGCGGCGGTGACCACGTAGCGGGCCAGCTCGGCGAAGTACGGGATGTCCAGTTCCGGTACGGCCAGCGCGATCACGCCCGTGCGGCCCTTGCGCAGGTTGCGCGCGGAGAGGTTGGGCCGGTAGTTGAGCTCGGCGATCGCCTCCTCCACGCGGGCCCGGGTGTCCGGCCGGACGTGCACGTACCCGTTGACGACGTTGGAGACGGTCTTTACCGACACTCCGGCCCGTTCGGCCACGTCCTTGAGCCTGTGTCGCACTCCGCAACCTCCCCGATGTAACACTCCGCACCCTACCGCGTCACCAGCCCTTTACAACGTTGCCTACAACGTTGTAGAAACCATGTATACCGGGGGACCGGTGACTGCGGTCACCGCGCCCGGCACCTGGCAATGAGGAAAGGTGGCACCCCTTGCGGACCGCGCAGTTGACGATCGACCCGGCCTTCGCGATCGGACCGGCCGACCGACGTCTCTTCGGCTCCTTCGTCGAGCACATGGGGCGGTGCGTCTACGGTGGGATCTACGAGCCCGGCCACCCCACCGCCGACTCCCGTGGGCTGCGTGGCGACGTCCTGGAGCTGACCCGGGAGCTGGGCGTCTCGGTGGTCCGCTACCCCGGCGGCAACTTCGTCTCCGGCTACCGCTGGGAGGACGGGGTGGGCCCGGTCGGCGACCGGCCGCGCCGGCTCGACCTGGCCTGGAAGACGATCGAAACCAACGCGTTCGGGCTGGACGAGTTCATGACCTGGGCCGCCGAGGCCGGCGTCGAGCCGATGATGGCGGTGAACCTTGGCACCCGCGGCGTCCAGGAGGCGCTGGACCTGCTCGAGTACTCGAACCACCCGGGCGGCACCGCACTGTCCGACCTGCGGCGCAAGCACGGCGCGGAGGACCCGTACGGGGTGCGACTGTGGTGCCTGGGCAACGAGATGGACGGCCCGTGGCAGGTCGGCCACAAGACCGCCGACGAGTACGGCCGGCTGGCCGCCGAGGCCGCCCGGGCGATGAAGATGATCGACCCGTCGATCAGCCTGATCGCCTGCGGCAGCTCCAACCGGCGGATGCCCACCTTCGCCGCGTGGGAGGCCACCGTCCTGGAGCACACCTACGAGCACGTCGACTACATCTCGGCGCACACCTACTACGACCCGTCCGACGGCGACCAGGCCAGCATCCTGGCGTCGGCCGTCGACATGGACAACTTCATCACCGAGGTGGTGGCGACCGCCGACCACGTCGCGGCCAAGCAGCGCCACAAGCGCAAGCTGAAGATCTCGTTCGACGAGTGGAACGTCTGGTACGAGTCCCGCCTCCAGGCCGACCTGGACCGCCGCGGCTGGGTCGAGGCTCCGGCCCTGATCGAGGACAACTTCACCGCGGTGGACGCCGTGGTGGTCGGTGACCTGCTGATCACCCTGCTCCGGCACGCGGACCGGGTCGGTGTGGCCGCCCAGGCCCAGCTGGCCAACGTGATCGCGCCGATCCGCACCCGCAACGGCGGCCCGGCCTGGCGGCAGAGCATCTTCCACCCGTTCGCGCTGACCGCCCGGTACGCCCGGGGCACGGTCCTGCGCACCGAGCCGGTGTCGCCGAACTACGAGACCAAGAAGTACGGGGACGTGCCGGTGCTCGACACCGTCGCCGTGCACGACGAGGAGACCGGCGAGCTGACCGTCTTCGCGGTCAACCGTGGCACCGAGGATCTCCCCCTCGACCTGGACCTGCGCGGCCTGCCGGGCATGTCGGGTCTGTCCTTCCTCAGCCTCGCCGCCGGGTCCGACCCGACGGCGATCAACACCGAGGCCGACCCCGACCGGGTGACGCCTCGGGAACTGCCCACCCCCACCCCGGACGGTGGCCGGTGCTCCGTGCGCCTGCCCGCCGTCTCCTGGAACGTGCTGCGCTTCGGCCCGGCCGGCGCCTGATGTCGTACCGGGTTTGACCAGGCACAATTCAATTCCGTCCCCCCAAGGAGAGATACCAGCATGATCCAGAACGAAATGAGCCGGCGGCGCCTGCTCGGTCTCGGTCTCGGTCTCGGTGCCGCGGCCTCGCTGACCCTCGCCGGCTGCGGCGGTGGCGACGAGAGCTCGGGGCCGGCCGCCGGAAACGGTGGCAAGGAGTACACGGGCCCCAAGGTGGACCTGAAGCTGTGGAACGGGTTCACCGGTGGTGACGGCGACATCTTCAAGGCGCTGGTCAACCAGTTCAACACCGAGCACAAGAACATCGCGGTGACGATCGCCACGTACCAGTGGGAGGACTACTACAACAAGCTCCCCGGTGCGGCCTCCAGCGGCAACGGCCCGGACATCGCGGTCATGCACATGGACCAGCTCGCCACCTTCGCCGCCCGCGGCGTGATCACCGAGCTGGACGACGTGGCCAAGACCCTGGAGCTCTCCGAGGGCGACTTCGCCCCCACGGTGTGGAAGGGCGGGATCTACAACAACAAGCGGTACGGCATCCCGCTGGACATGCACCCGATGGGCTTCTACTACAACAAGGCCGTCATGCAGAAGGCCGGCCTGGACCCGAACAAGCCGCCGACGACCAAGGACGAGTACACCGCCGCGCTGACCGAGCTGAAAAAGGCCGGCGTGCAGGGCTTCTGGGTCAGCCCGTTCCAGTTCACCGGCGGCATGACCTTCTACTCGCTGCTGAACCAGTGGGGCGGCACGCTGTTCGACGCCGAGGTGGCCAAGGCCACGTTCAACTCGGACCCGGCCGTCGAGGCCTGCACCTGGCTGGTCGACATGATCAAGCAGGGCTTCTCGCCGGCCAACGTCGGCCAGGACGCCGACTACCTGGCGTTCAAGAGCGGCAAGAACGCGTTCAACTGGAACGGCATCTGGCAGATCAACGACCTCAAGAAGAGCCCCGAGGTCCAGTGGGGCGTCGCGCCGCTCCCGCAGATCGGCAGCAAGCCGGCCGCGTGGGCCAACTCGCACAACTTCACCATCGTGAAGCAGCGGGCCAACGACGCCAACAAGGTCTCCGGGGCGAAGGTCTTCATCAACTGGCTCAGCGAGCACTCGCTGGACTGGGCCAAGGGCGGCCAGATCCCGGCCCGCAAGGAGGTCCGTGAGGGCGCCGAGTTCAAGGCGCTGCCGGAGATCTCGTCGCTCGCCCCCGAGCTGGAGTACGCGGCCTTCCCGCCGGCGGCTCCGGGTCTGGGCGAGGTCATGACGACCTTCTACAACTCCTTCAACGAGGCCGCGCTGGGCAAGAAGTCGCCCAAGCAGGCGCTCGACGACGGTGTTGCGAAGGCCAACAAGCAGCTCGAGGACAACCGCAAGAAGTACGGGAGCTGATTCTCCGTGGCGGACGTGATCGAGGTCGGGGCGGCGCGCGGTGACGCGCCGCCCTCGGCGGCCAAGGGTGCCCGCAAGGGCGCTTCGGCGGGCCGGACCGGACGGGCGACGCCGTACCTTTTCCTCGCCCCGTACCTGGTCCTGTTCGGGGTGTTCGGCCTGCTGCCGATCATCCTGGGCCTGTGGCTCAGCGTGCACCAGTGGGACTTCCAGCTGCCCAACCGGCCGTTCGTCGGGTTGGACAACTACAAGGAGCTGTTCTCCAGCGACTCCGCCGTCTACGGCGACTGGTGGGAGAGCGTCCGCGCCACCGCGATCTTCACGGTGCTGTCGGTTCCGCTGCTGGTGGTCGTCCCGCTCGGGCTGGCGCTACTGCTGAACCGTTCCTTCCCGGGTCGGACCTTCTTCCGGGCGATCTACTTCGCGCCGTACGTGCTGGGCGTCGCGGTGATCGGCCTGCTCTGGCGGTTCCTGCTCGACGCCAACCTGGGCCTGGTCAACCGGCTGCTCGGGGTGGTCGGGCTGCCCGCGGACACCCCCTGGGTGACCAACATGCCGTGGGCCTGGATCTCGCTGGTCGGGGTGACCGTCTGGTGGACCTCCGGCTTCAACGCGGTGATCTACCTGGCGGGCCTGCAGGACATCTCTCCGGAGCTGTACGAGGCGGCCCGGATGGACGGCGCGAGCGCCTGGCAGCGGTTCCGCAACGTCACGCTGCCCGGGTTGCGCCCGGTGCTGCTCTTCGTGATCACCACGACCGTGCTCGCCTCGGCGAACATGTTCGGCCAGTCGTTCCTGATCACCCAGGGAGCGCCCGGCACGGAGACCCGCACGGTGGTGTGGTTCATCGTCGAGACGGGGCTGCGGAACAACAACGCCGGTAAGGCCGCCGCCATGAGCATCGTGTTCGCCCTGATGCTGACCGTCGTGAGCCTCGCCAACTTCCGCCTCTTCCGCTACAAGGAAGACTGAGGGGACCGCCATGACGACGACGCCTACGCGGGACGCCCGCGGTTCCGCGACCGCGAGCCGGGTCGTGCTCTACGCCACCCTGGTGGCGCTGGCCCTGATCTTCCTGACCCCGCTGGTGTGGATGGTCATCACCTCGCTGAAGACCTACACCGCCGCCCAGCAGATCCCGCCGAGCTGGTTGCCGAACCCGATTGCGGGCTACGGCTACGAGCAGATCCTGAACAACACGGCGAACCCGGTGCTGCGCTGGTTCCTCAACAGCATGCTGGCCGCCACGCTGCACTCGCTGCTGGTCCTGGTGACCGCCTCGATGGCCGCGTACGCGCTGGCCCGGATGAAGTTCCGCGGGCGCGGGGTGACCTTCGCGCTGATCGTCGGGACGCTGTTCATCCCGCCGACCTCGCTGATCATCCCGAACTTCCTGATCGTCGACCAGCTCAACTGGATCGACACCCTCACCGTGGTGATCGTGCCCGGTGCGGCCAGCGCGTTCGGGGTGTTCTTCCTGCGGCAGTTCTTCATCTCGCTGCCGAACGAGCTGGAGGAGGCCGCCATCCTGGACGGCGCCAACCAGTGGCAGATCTTCTACAAGGTGGTGCTGCCGCTGTCCAAGCCGGCGCTGGCCACCCTGGCGGTGCTGTCGTTCCTGACCAACTGGAACGACTTCCTCTGGCCGATCTTCGTGCTGTTCAGCCCGGACCAGCTGACCCTGCCGCCAGGCCTGGGCCTGCTCCAGGGCTCGTACGTCACGGACTACCCCGTGATCATGGCGGGCGCGGTGCTGGCCAGTGTGCCGGTGCTGATCCTGTTCGTCTTCGCGCAGCGGCACATCATCCAGGGCGTCTCGCGCAGCGGCCTGAAGGGATGACGGCCGGAAAACTCCGGCGAGCTGGTGCGGCAGCGATGGTGATCGCTGCCGCACTTCTCGTCGGCGGCTGCGCCGACGGCGACGAGCCCACCCCCACGAGCAGCGGGAGCGACCCGAGCATGTTCACCAACCCGGTCGTCAAGACCGACGCCCCCGACCCGCAGGCGATCCGGGTGGGCGACACCTGGTACCTGTTCCACACCAACGCCGGCGGCCGCAACGTCCCGGTGCTCACCTCATCGGACCTGGTCGACTGGACCGAGGCCGGGGACGCCCTGCCGGTGCTGCCGGACTGGGCCGACGCCGGCAAGACCTGGGCGCCGGAGGCGATCCAGCTGGCCCCGGACCGGTTCCTGCTCTACTACACCGTCGCCGGGCGGGAAGCCCGGCGACAGTGCGTCGGGCGGGCGGTCGCCAGCGCGCCGCAGGGGCCGTACCGGGACGACTCGGACGGCCCGCTGATCTGCCAGGCCGAACTGGGCGGGGCGATCGACGCCAGCCCGTTCCGGGACACCGACGGCACCCTCTGGCTGCTGTGGAAGAACGACGGCAACGCCATCGGCGTGGACACCTGGCTCTGGTCGCAGCGCCTCTCCGACGACGGCCTGACCCTGGTCGGCGAGCCGACCAAGCTGCTCAAGCAGACCGAGCCGTGGGAGGGCACCCTGATCGAGGGGCCGTTCTTCCACCGCCAGGACGGCCGGCTGTACCTGTTCTTCGCGGCGAACGCCTACGACCGGGCCGAGTACGCCGAGGGCTACGCGGTCTGCGAGAGCCCGACCGGGCCCTGCGTGAAGGCGGCCGAGAACCCGATCCTGAAGAGCAACGAGGCCGCCTCCGGCCCCGGCCACGCCTCGATGGTGGTCAAGGACGACAGGACCTGGCTGCTCTACCACGCCTGGCCGCCCGGCCAGGAGGGCACGACCGACCCGGGCCGCCAGCTCTGGCTCGACGAGGTCATCTGGGAGAACGGCAAGCCGGTCGTCAAGGGCCCGACGGCAGAGCCACAGAAGAAGCCCTGACCAAGGACTCTCCGAAGGCCGAACAGCCGGGGGAGACACCGACAGCGCGGCACCCGACACGATCGGGTGCCGCGCTGTCGCGTACACGAAGAGGAAGCGCGACCGACCCACGGCCCGCGACCACCGAAACCCCACTCAGCGATCACACGGCGGCAGACTCAGGTTCCGGCGAGGAGGCCCGCCGGGCCAGCCGGTTGCGGCGGTGGCCGTAGCCGAAGTAGATCAGGCCGCCGAGCAGCATCCAGATCAGGAACCGGATCCAGGTCTCCACCGACAGGTTGAGCATCAGGTAGAGGCAGGCCAGCGCCGAGACGATCGGCAGCACCGGGGAGAACGGCACCCGGAACGGCCGGTCCAGGTCGGGCCGCTTGCGACGCAGGATCGGCACCGCCACGGAGACCAGCACGAACGCGCAGAGTGCGCCGATGCTGACCAGGTCGGCCAGGGCGGACAGCGGGAGGAAGCCGGCCAGCAGCGCCACCGCGGCGGTCATGACCGCGGAGATCCGGTACGGGGTGCCCCAGCGCGGGTGCACCGCGGCGATCGACGGCGGGATCAGCCCGTCCCGGGCGATGGCGAAGCCGATCCGGCCCATCGCCACCAGGTCGACCAGGATGACGCTGGTCAGGCCGGCGACCGCGGCGATGGAGACGAGCACGGCCGCCCAGCCGGCGCCGACCGACTCGAAGGCCGAGGCGATCGGGGCGCCCCGGTCGATCTCGGTGTACGGCAGCATGCCCACCACCACCAGCGAGACGCCGATGTAGAGCACGGTCGAGATCAGCAGCGTGCCGAGCAGACCCAGGGTCAGGTCGCGGCGCGGCTTGCGGGTCTCCTCACCCATGTTGGCCACGGCCTCGAAGCCGGTGTACGCGAAGAAGACCACGGCGGCGGCGCTGAGCACACCGACGAACCCGAAGACGGACGGTTCCAGCCCGAACAGCGCCTGCGTGACCGGCTGCTTGATGCCGTCGTCGCCTGCACCGGCGGGCTCGGCCGGCGGGACGAACGGGCTGAGGTTGGCGGCCTTGATGAAGAACAGCCCGGCGACCACCACGAAGACGCAGATGGCCACCTTGACCAGGACCAGCAGGTTGGTGATCCGGGCGGACTCGCGGACGCCGATGATCGCCACGACGCCGAGGATCAGCACGATGGCGATCGCGCCGATGTTGACCGTGCTGCCCTCCTCGCCGAACCACCGGGTCGGCAGGTCGAGCAGCTCGGCCAGGTAGCCGGACCAGCCGCGGGCCACCACGGCCGCGCCGAGCGCGAACTCCAGCAGCAGGTCCCAGCCGATGATCCAGGCGACGATCTCGCCCATCGTGGCGTACGCGTAGGTGTAGGCGCTGCCGGCGGTCGGCACGCTGGAGGCCAGCTCGGCGTAGCAGAGCGCCGCGAGCAGCGCGACCACGCCGGCGATGGCGAAGGAGATCACCACGCCCGGGCCGGCGCTGTCCCGGGCCTCGATCCCGGTCAGCGTGAAGATGCCGGTACCGATCACGATGCCGATGCCGAAGCCGGTGAGGTCGACGGCACCGAGTCGCTTCCTCAGCCCCGGCCCACCGTCGGTGCCGTCCGCCTCGCTCTGGGCTATCACGTCCTTGATCGGTTTGGTACGCAGCACGGACACCCGTTCACCCCTTCCCACCGTGCGACCACCATCGCGGCGGCCGGTGACCGGCGTTGCTACCCATCACGGATCGCCGCCAACCGTCACGCTTCATGCCGATCTGGTCACGACGGAAAGTGCGATCGCGGTCACTGGCTGCATTGGGACGATCGGGTGCGGACCGTCCGAACCCGCAGTGGGGGAATCGATCGGGTGCAGACCCTTGCGGGACGGTGCCGAGTGTGAAAATTTCCTACCAGCGGCAGATAGCCTACGGCGAATCTTGCCGGGAGCGCCGCGAGAACCTGCCACGGGAGCCCCAACGGAGGGACACACCGCATGAAGGCACCTCGGCTCGGAGCCGCCGGGCTGGTCGCAGCCCTGCTCGGCGCGCTCGTCGCCGCCACCCCCGCGAGCGCCGCGCCCGACGCGGCCGACACCACCCCGACCGCCAGCTGCACCACCGACCCGGCCGTGCCGAAGCGGCAGTTCCGGGCGATGTGGATCTCCTCGGTCGTGAACATCGACTGGCCCAGCAAGGCGTCGCAGAGCAGCCCGGACCGGATCGCCGCCCAGCAGGCCGAGTACCGCGGCCTGCTCGACCTCGCCGAGCGGCTGAACCACAACGCCGTCGTCGTGCAGGTCCGGCCGACCGCCGACGCCCTCTGGCCGTCGCCGTACGAGCCCTGGTCGGAGTACCTGACCGGAGTACGCGGCCAGGACCCGGGCTGGGACCCGCTGGCCTTCCTGGTCGAGGAGTCGCACAAGCGCAACCTGGAGTTCCACGCCTGGTTCAACCCGTACCGCGTCTCCATGCCGGCCCCCGGCGGCGCCGGCGCCGACCTCAACCTGCTCGCCCCCGGCCACCCGGCCCGGCAGCACCCCGACTGGACCTTCGCCTACCCGCCGGCCGGGGTGGCCGGCAGCCGGCTCTACTACAACCCCGGCATCCCGGAGGTCCGCGAGTTCGTGCAGACCGCGATGATGGACGCCGTCAGCCGGTACGACATCGACGGTGTGCACTTCGACGACTACTTCTACCCGTACCCCAGCGGCACCCACCAGGTGCCGGACGACGCCACCTTCGCCGCGTACCACCGGGGCTTCACCGACAAGGCCGACTGGCGGCGGGACAACATCAACCTGCTGATCCAGGAGATGAACGCGCGGATCAAGGCGGCCAAGCCCTGGGTGAAGTTCGGGGTCAGCCCGTTCGGCATCTGGCGTAACAAGGCCGCCGACCCGCTCGGCTCGGACACCACCGGCAGCCAGTCGTACGACATCATCTCCGCCGACACCCGCACGTGGGTCAAGCAGGAGTGGATCGACTACGTGGTGCCGCAGCTCTACTGGTACATCGGCCAGTACCCGGCGGCGGACTACGCGCGGCTGGTGCCGTGGTGGGCGGAGACCGTGCGCGGCACCCGGGTGCAGCTCTACATCGGCCAGGCCGACTACAAGAGCGGCGATCCGGCGTACGGACCGTTCTGGCAGAACCCGCGCGAGCTGTCCGACCACCTGACGCTCAACCGGTCGTACCCCGAGGTGCAGGGCAACGTGCACTTCTCCGCGGTGCAGGTGCGGGCCAACCGGCTCGGCGCCACCGACATCTACGCCGCCGAGCACTACTCCCGCCCGGCACTCGTACCGGCCATGCCGCACCTGCCGGCCAAGCCGCTGCTCTTCCCCGTGGTGACCGGTACCGAGCGGCAGGCCGACGGCGTACGGGTGACCTGGCGGCAGCCCGCCGACGGCGCCGGCCCGCTGGGCACCGCCACGTCGTACGCGATCTACCGCTTCGACGGCACGACGCTGCCCGGTCGGTGCGCCACCGCTGACGCGGCGCACCTGGTCGACACCGTCCGGGCCACGCCCGGCGCGGTGCAGTCCTGGGTGGACCGCACGGCCGAGCACGGCCAGCGGTACACCTACCTGGTGACCACGCTGGACCGGCTGTCCAACGAGAGCCCGGCCAGCCCGCCGGCCTTCGTTCTGCGCTGACCGTACGACCCTCTCCGAATGCCCCGGGTGCACCCCGCACCCGGGGCATTCGTCTGTTTCGACGCATGTCACCAATAGTTGGCGAGACACATACCGACAAGTTGATCAGTTGATCGAGACTTGTCGAATCCCGGTAACCCGCCGGTAACTTCCGTCCCGCTCACCCCCGCGGAGGTAACCCGTGCCCCGACGTCTCGCCACCCTGCTCGCCTCGGGCGCGCTCGCGCTGCTCGCCACGCTCGCCATCGCCTCCCCCGCCGCCGCCGTCACCCCCGAACAGCGGCTCTCGGTGCTGTCCAGCTGGACCCAGACCAGCGCGACCAGCTACAACTCCTGGAGTTCCGCCCGACTCAACCGGGCCGCCTGGGCCGACTACGCCTTCAACTGGTCCACCGACTACTGCTCGTCCAGCCCGGACAACCCGCTCGGCTTCACCTTCAACCTCTCCTGCTACCGGCACGACTTCGGCTACCGCAACTACAAGGCGGTCGGCCAGTTTCCGGCCAACAAGTCCCGGGTGGACAGTGCCTTCTACGCCGACCTGAAGCGGGTGTGCGCCACCTACAACGTGGTCGTCCGGCCGGCCTGCTACAGCCTGGCCTGGACCTACTACCAGGCGGTCGACATCTTCGGGACCGTCGCAGCCGTGCAGCAGGCCGACATCGACCGGGCCGCCCGCATGAAGGCCGACGCGGAACGCCGCGCCGCCCGCTCCTGACCCCACCCCACCTCGGCATTGATCATGAGGTTGGCGGCGATTTCGGTCTCCACCACTGCCGTCAACCTCATGATCAACGGGGGTGGGCTGGGGTCAGGCTCGTTCGGTGCGGGTGGCGGGGTGGCGGTCGGGGTCGGGGTCGGCCGGACGGCGTGGGGCCGGCCGGGGGGACAGGCCGGTGCTGAAGCGGGTCGAATCCGCCGCCAGGTCCGGGTGCTCCACGTCGAGCGCGAGCCCGGCGGCCTCCTCCAACCCCAGCTCCGCACCCTCGCCGTACGCCTCGTCGAAGGCCGCATCGCCGAGTACGCCGCGCAGCTCCGCCTGCCGATCCGCCCAGTAGCCGCCGTAGATGCCCGGGGTGGACCGCATGCTGGCCCGGGTCGCCTGTGCCGCGCCGAACAGCCGCGCGGCGGTCAGCGGATCCCCGCCGATCGCGCAGCGCACCGCGATCGCGTTGAGCGTGTCGCAGGCCCGGCCGTGGTAGCCGTGGCTCATCCGGGAGCGCAGCGCCACCAGCAGGTGCTCGTGCGCGGCGATCACGTCGCCGCGGGCCAGTGCGACCATGCCGAGCAGCATGTCCACCGAGCGCCGACCCCGCTCCACCGGCCGGACCGCCTCCACCGGTCGGGCCGCGCCGAGCAGGTCGGCCGCCTCCTCCAGCGCGCCCCGCCGCCACAGCAGCTCGGCCAGGCTGAACACGGCGAACAGCGCCTCGCCGACCACGTCCTGCTCGTGCGCCCAGTCGATCACCTCGCGGCACACCCGCTCGGCCTCGGTGAACTGCCCCATGTCGATCAGCGGCGCCGCCCGACCGGCGAGCACCCGGGCCAGCAGCCCGGCATCCCCGGCCTGCCGGGCCGCCGCCTCGGCCCGCTGGGAGAAGCGCAGCTCCTCGGCGAACTCACCGTCCGCGCCGGCGTGCAGCGAGTGCATGTGGTACGCCGCCGCCAGCTCCCCCTCCGGGATCCGCTCGCCGGTCTCGGCGATCCGCCCGTACAGCCGGAACAGCCAGAGCCGCCCCTCCCGGGCCAGCCCCCGCTCGCGCCACCACTGGTCCAGCCCGCCGGCGAGCCCCAGGCCCGCCCGGGCGCTACCCCCGGTGGCGCACCAGCGCAGCGCGGCGCGCAGCTCCCCGGCCAGCGGGTCGAGGGCGTAGAGCGACAGGGTCACCGGGCGGCCGTCCGGGCCCAGGTGGGCCCGTTCCAGGGCGTGCGCCGACCAGGCCACGTGCCGGTTGCGGGCGGCCTGTTCCTCGCCCGCCTCGGCCAGCCGCCGGGCGGCGTACGCCCGGATCGGGTCGAGCATCCGGTAGGTGCTGCCCGCGGCGCGCGGCTCGGCCAGCACCATCGACTTGTCCACCAGCACCGAGAGCGGATCCAGCGGGTCGTCACCGAGCAGCCACTCCACCGTCGCCAGGTCGACCGGCCCGGCGAAGACCGCCATCCAGCGCAGCAGCCGGCTCGCGCGCGGCCCCAACGTCCGGTACGACCAGGTGACGGTGGCCTGCATGGTCAGGTGCCGTTCGGTCGCCGAGCGCTGCACGGCCCGGCTCGCCGGGGTGGGCGGCGTCGCCCCGGCAGCGGCGGCGACCAGGTCCACGGTGTCCTGCTGGTTGCCCGACCAGCCGCGCTCCACCGGCGGCGGCTCCGGGTCCTCGCGGCCGGCGTCCAGCGTGCCGAGCACGTCGTCGAGCCGCTCGGCGAGCTGCCCGACCGAGAGCACCCGCAGCCGGGCGGCGGCCAGCTCGATGGCGAGCGGCAACCCGTCCAGCCGCTGCACCACCCGCCGCAGGTCGGTCGACTCGGCCGGGTCCGGTTGCCGGCCACCCCGGGCCGCCGCGGTGCGGTCCAGCAGCAGCGCCACCGCGTCGCTCTCCGCGCCGTCCGGGCGCGGGTCGACCGAGAGCGGCGGGATCCGCCACACCACCTCGCCGGGCAGGCCGAACGACTCCCTGCTGGTCGCCAGCACCCGGACTCCACCGCCGCCGGAGAGCAGCCGGGCGATGACCTCCGCGCAGGCCGACGGCTGGGAGTCGCAGGTGTCCAGTACGACCAGCATCTGCCGGCCGGCCGCGTACTCGACGAGGGTGTCCAGCATCGGCCGGCCCGGCTCCGGCCGCATTCCGAGTACGGCGGCGATGGCGAACGCCACCAGCCCCGGATCGGTCACCGCGGCGATGTCGACGAACCACACCCCGTCCGGGTACGCCTCGACCACCCCGCTGGCCAGCTCCACCGCGAGTCGGGTCTTGCCGGCGCCGCCCGCGCCGAGCACCGTGACCAACCGGTGTTCCTGCACCAGGCGGTGCAGCTCGGCCCGCTCGGCCTCCCGGCCGACGAACGAAGTGGCCTGGGTCGGCAGGTTGTGCGCGACCGCGTCGGCGGTGCGCGGTCGCGGGAACTGCCGCTCCAGACCGGGGGCGACCAGCTGGAAGAGCCGTTCCCGGTCGTCGAAGCCGCGTAGCCGGTGCAGGCCGAGGTCGAGCAGGGTCGCCCCGGGCGGCAGCGGCGCCGCGCGGCGCGCGGTGGACGCCGAGCAGAGCACCTGCCCACCGTGCGCGGCGGCGGCGACCCGGGCCGCCCGGTGCACCTCGGGGCTGGCGTACTCGCCGTCGCGCGGCTCGGCGTAGCCGGTGTGCAGGCCCATCCGGACCCGGGGCGTGGCGTCCGGGGTGGGCCAGTCGTGGTCGGCCAGCGCCCGTTGTGCCGTCAGGCAGGCGGTCAGCGCCGCCGCCGCGTCGTCGAAGGCCAGGAAGAACGAGTCGCCCTCGGTCAGCAGCTCCGCGCCGCCGGTGGCGGCGAGCGTGCGGCGCAGCAGCCGGCGGTGCTCGCTCAGCACCGGGCGGTAGTCCGGCCCGAGCAGCTGGGCCAGCCGGGTCGAGCCCTCGATGTCGGTGAACACGAAGGTCACCCACCCGCTCGGGAGCTGGATCCGTGGCGACATGCGTCGAACCTCCGCCCGTGACGTCGGGTCCATGCTGCCTGAATCCGAGCGATCACGCATCGTGAGAACGGTCGGGCAGGTGCCGCCTCAAGGTGCCACTCAGGCCCGCTCGCGGCAAGGCCGGCCCGCCGGGCGGTGCTGCCGACCGGCCGGTCAGCAGCCGCACGCTCCACCGCAGCAGCCGCCGCCGGCGGGCGCCGGGGCACCGCCGCCGGAGCCGCCCGCGCCCCGGCCGGTGACCGCGACGGCGGAGAGCAGCTTGACCGTGTCGGCGTGCCCCTGTGGGCAGGTGGCCGGCTCGCCGGCCGCCGCCATCGGACGGTTGACCTCGAAGGTGTCGCCGCAGGCGCGGCAGCGGAACTCGTACCGTGGCATGGCAACAGGGTACGTGCGGGCCTGACGCTCGGCGGGGCATGGGTGATACTCGACGGGTGGTGGACGGCGACGACAAGACCCGGGTGCGACCGCTTCGACCGGCCGCGCCGATGGACGGGCCGCTCGCGGAGTCCGGCGCGGCGCCCGACCCGGCGCCGCGAGGCCTGCCCCGCCCCCGCCGGCCCTGGCTGAGCTCGGAAACGCCCGGGCCCGAAAATCCGCAGACTCCCGCCAACAGCGCCACGGTTGACCCCACCGCCGACGCCCCCGCTGCCGGCGACACCGCGACCACTGTGGCCGCCGGGACGACCGACGACACCACAGCCGCCGCCGCGGCCGTGGCCGGCGACGCCCCGGCCACCACGGAGACCAAGGTGGACGGTGCGCCCGTCGCGCCGGCCGCCGACGCCGCCCGTCGCCGCCGACGGGTGCCGTTCGCGCACGCGGTACGGCTGCCGCCGCCGCGCCAGGCGACGGCGACCGCGGTCCGGGCGACCCGGGCCTGGGCCCGCCGACCCAGCGGCCGTCTCACCCTGCCCGGGGTCTTCCTGCTCGCCCTGGTGGCGGCGACCGCCGCGGCGGGAGCCCTGCTCGTCCCGGCGGCCGTGCGCGCGCCCCGGCCGGTCGCCGTGGACGCCTCGGTCGCCCCGACCACGGCCGGCGGGCCGCTGGCGCCGTCCGGCCCGCTCGGCGGGGTACCCCTGCCCACCGGGCCGCTGCCGACCGGTCCGCTGCCCACCGGCGGGATGACCACCGGTCCGGCGGGCGGGCCGGTGCTCGGTGGACGCCCCGCGGACGCGCTCGCCGGGTGGGCTCAGCAGGTCAGCGCCAAGGTCGGCATCCCGGCGGTGGCCATGCAGGCGTACGGCTACGCCGAGCTGGTGCTCGCCCAAACCAACCGCAGCTGCGCGCTGAGCTGGACCACGCTGGCCGCGATCGGCCAGGTCGAGTCCGGGCACGGCACCGCCAACCGTGCCCGACTGGGCCAGGACGGCAAGGCCCTCCCGCCGATCATCGGCCTGCCGCTGGATGGCAAGGACGGCCGGATGCGGATCATCGACACCGACCGGGGGGTGATGGACAAGGACGCCACCTTCGACCACGCGATCGGGCCGATGCAGTTCATCCCCACCACCTGGCAGGAGATCGGCGCGGACGCCGACAACGACGGGGTGAAGGACCCGCACGACCTGGACGACGCCGCCCTGGCCGCGGCGAACTACCTGTGCAAGGGGGGCCGCAACCTGAGCATCCCCGGCGACTGGTGGAACGCCATCCTGTCGTACAACGACGTCCGCCGGTACGCCCAGGACGTCTACGACACCGCGAACCGGTACGGACAGGCCAGCCGCACGTGAAGTGATCGTCCGCATACATTGGAGAACTGGACACTTCCCCCGGGCAACGGTTAGCGGCAAGCTAGACGGGTGATGGTGCGCGAGTGGGACCCCAGGACCGCGTCGTCCGCCGAGATCGCGTCGCTGCTGGACACGCTGAACGCGGTCCTCGCGGCCGATCTGCCGCAGGACCCGCCGTGGCGGGAGAACTCCCTGCGGGAATACCTCGCCGAGGTGATGCCCGGCGAACGGCGGATCTCCTGGGTCGCCCAGGCCGAGCCGACCGCACCCGGAGAGTCGGGCGCGGTCCTCGGGCAGGTCCACGTGCTGCTCCTCGGCGACATCGGGGTGCTGGAGGTGCTGGTGCACCCGTCCGTCCGGCGCACCGGTCTGGGCCGTGACCTGGTGCTGCGCGCGGCCCGCCGGGTCTACCAGGAGGGCTTCCAGTCCATCGGGGTCGAGGTCGTCGGCGACACGCCGGCGGTGGCGTTCTACGAGTCGCTCGGCTTCACCAGGGAGTACGTGGAGACCCGCAGCGTGCTCGACCTGACCACGGTCGACTGGGCCGAGCTGGCCGAGATGGCCACCGGCATCGGTGCCGGCTACCACCTGGAGTTCTACCCGGGCGGCCCGCCGGACGAGCTGATCGACGCGTACGCGCGGGCCAAGGCCGAGGTGCGCGACGTCGACGACGGCGAGCTGCGCCCCAGCTCGTACGACCCGCAGCGGCTGCGCGACAGCCTGGACACCCTGCACCGGCGGGGAATGAAGCCGTACATCGTGCTCGCCCTGCACGAGCAGAGTGGCGAGGTCGCCGGCCTGACCGAGGTGGTGGTGCCGGCGCAGCACCCGACCCGGGCCGACCAGTACGACACGATCGTCGCGCAGGACCACCGGGGCTACGGCATCGACCGGGCGATCAAGGCGCGGATGCTGCTGGAGCTGCGCTCGGCCGAGTCGGAGCTGGTCGAGGTGCAGACCTGGAACGCGCAGGCCAACGAGGCGATGCTCAAGGTCAACGCCGAGCTGGGTTACCGGCCCGACCGCGACTGGTGCGAATACAGCGTCGACGTGGCCGAGCTGGTGCACCGCCTCGACGCGCCGCGCTGAGGAATTCACGAAAGTGTCCGATGGGGGATGGACGCTGGACAGGCGGGCACCTTAACGTGCGTTGACCCCCGTCCACCCATCGTGGAGGCCCTATGCGCCAGCGCCGCACCATCGCCGCGCTCGCGACCGCCACCGCCGCCGTGACCGTCACGGCCCTCGGCGTCGCACCAACCGCGGCCAGCGCCGCGCCCACCGACCTGTTCATCTCGGAGTACGTCGAAGGCTCGTCGAACAACAAGGCGATCGAGCTGTTCAACGGCACCGGCGCCACGGTCGACCTGGCCGCCGCCGGCTACCAGCTCCAGCTGTACTTCAACGGCTCCACCACGGCCACCACGATCGCGCTGACCGGCACGGTCGCCGCGGGCGACGCGTTCGTGTTCGCCAGCGCCTCGGCCGCTCCCGCCGTCCTCGCCCAGGCGGACCAGACCACCGGCGCGAGCCTGTTCAACGGCGACGACGCGATCGTCCTGCGTCGGGGCACCACCGTGCTCGACTCGATCGGCCAGGTCGGCGTCGACCCGGGCACGGAGTGGGGCGCGGGCGCCACAAGCACGGCGGACAACACCCTGCGCCGGCTGCCGACCGTGACCGCCGGCGACACCGATCCGTCCGACGCCTTCGACCCGGCCGCCCAGTGGTCCGGCCTTCCGGTCGACACGTTCGACGGGCTGGGCGCGCACACCGTGGACGGGGGCGGCCCGGTGGACCAGCCGGCCACGCTGACCTGCGGTCCGGCCCTGGTCACCGCGGCGGGCACCGCGGCGACCCGGGAGGTCACCGCGACCGACCCGGACGACACGGTCGTCGACCTGGCGGTCAGCGCGGTCAGCCCGACCCCGGCCACCGGCTCGATCAGCCGCACCGCGCTCACCCCGGCCGACGGGGTGGGGGGCACGGCCCGCGCCACGATCGGCGCGAGCGCCGACCTGGCCGCCGGGGCGTACACCGTCACGGTGACGGCGACCGACGCCGGCGGTGGCACCGCCACCTGCGCGCTCGCCGTGCAGGTGACCCGGGAGCTGACCGTGGGCGAGGTGCAGGGCCCGACCACCGACGCCGAGTCCGGCCCGGCCGACCGGTCCCCGCTCGCGCCCGCGAGCGGCAACGGCACCAGCAGCGCGCTGTACGACGTGCGGGGCGTGATCACCCAGCTCACCCTGGCCCGCACCTCGGCGGGCGCGGAGCAGCGCGGGTTCTTCCTGCAGAGCCGCACCGGCGACACCGACGGCGACCCGACCAGCTCAGACGGCATCTTCGTGTTCATGGGTTCGTTCACCTCGCTGATCGGCGGCTACGTGCCGACGGTCGGCGACGAGGTGTTGCTCCGGGCCCGGGTGTCGGAGTACTTCAACCTCACCCAGCTCTCCGGCGCCTCGCTGGTCCGCAAGGTCGCCTCGGGCGTCGACGTGAACACCGCCGTCCAGGTCACCGACGCGGTGCCACCGGTCGAGCTGACCGAGGCGCGGCGCTGGTGGGAGCGGCACGAGGGCGCCCGGCTGCGGGTGCGGGCGGGCAGCGGCGCGGTCAGCGGCCGGGACGTCTTCTCCTCCACCGCCGACGCCGAGCTGTGGGTGATCGACCGGGACGACCCGCTGCTGAACCGGGCCGACCCGTACGCCCGGCGGGTGTTCCGGGACGCGCACCCGCTGGACAACGACCCGACCCGCCGCTTCGACGACGGCAACGGCCAGCGGGTGCTGCTGGGCAGCATGGGCGTGAAGGGCACCAGCGGGGACAGCACCACGCTGCTGCCGCCGGCGCACACCTTCGACACGCTGCGCGACGACGCCGTCGGCGGCGTCTACTACTCCTTCGAGAAGTACGGCGTGCAGGTGGAGCGGGCCGAGTTCGACGCCGGGGCCGACCCGTCGAAGAACAACCCGCCGAAGCCGGCCGACCGGTCCCAGGAGGTGGCCGTGGCCACCTACAACGTGGAGAACCTCTACGACTACCGGGACGACCCGTTCGACGGCTGCGACTTCGCCGGCAACGCCGGCTGCACGGGGGTCAGCCCGCCGTTCGACTACGTGCCGGCCAGCGAGGCGGACTACCGCGAGCACCTGAACTCGCTCGCCGACCAGATCGCCACCGACCTGCACGCCCCGGACCTGATCCTGGTGCAGGAGGCCGAGGACCAGGACATCTGCGCCGTCTCGGGAACGGCGCTGGCCTGCGGCGACACCAACAACGCCGACGGCGCGCCGGACACCATCCAGGAGCTGGCGCTCGCGGTGGCGGCAGCCGGTGGCCCGGCGTACGCCGCCGCGTACGACCGGACCGGTGCGGACGCCCGCGGCATCACCGCGGCGTTCCTCTACCGCACCGACCGGCTGTCGCTGGCGGAGGCGACCGCGTCCGACCCGCTGCTCGGCTCGGCGCCGACGGTCCAGTACCGGGCACCGGGGCTGCCGGGCAACGCCGACGTGCAGAACCCGAAGGCGCTCAACGCGGTGCTGCCGGCCGACGTGGACACCTCCACCGGCAAGGACGGGAACAACGTCTTCACCCGGGCTCCGCAGCTCGGCAAGTTCACCGTGGCGGCAGCGCCCGGCTCGACCGAGCGGTTCACCCTGTACGCCCTGAGCAACCACTACTCCTCCGGCCCGGACGGCCGGATCGGGCAGCGTCGGGAGCAGGCGGCGTACGGCGCGGCGATCGTCAGCGCGATCGAGGCGGCCGACGCGCACGCCCGGGTGGTCTACGGCGGGGACCTGAACGTGTTCCCCCGCCCAGACGACCCGATCGCCACGGCGGATCGGCCCACCCCGTCGGATCAGCTCGCCCCGCTCTACGAGGCGGGCCTGCACAACCTGTGGGAGAACGTGGTCGCCGACGTGCCGGCCTCCGCGTACTCGTACAGCTTCGAGGGGCAGGCGCAGACGCTGGACCACCTGTTCGTCAACGACGCCCTCTACGCGGACCTGGTGCAGGTGCGGGCGGCGCACATCAACGCCGACTGGCCGGCGGAGTTCACCGGCGACGGCTCGCGCGGCTCCAGCGACCACGACCCGCAGGTGGCCCGGTTCCGCTCCCGGGCGTCGCTGACCGTCGCCGACGCCACGGTGGTCGAGGGCGACCAGGGCACCCGGCAGCTCGCCTTCACCGCCACCGTGTCCCGGCCGCTGTCCCAGCCGGTGCTGCTCTGCGCCGCGACCTACGGCGGCACGGCGCAGGCCGGCTCGGACTTCGAGCCGTACGTGGGCTGCAAGACGCTGGCCGCCGGGCAGACGTCGGTCACCTTCCCGGTGACCGTACGCGGTGACCGGCGGCGAGAGGCCGACGAGACGCTGACGCTGGTGGTGGCGGGTGTGCCGGGCCTGCGCCTGGCCGATCCGCTAGCGACGGGCACCATCGGCAACGACGACTGACGTCACGCGATGCCGACGAGGCCCGCCGATTCGTACCGGATCGGCGGGTCTCGCTCGTTGCTAGGTCAGAATCCCCCGGGAGGGCCACGGCGGCGGGGGCAGGTGCCGGTGTCGGGCCACACGCACCTCCCACTGACTGCGCCGCCGCATCGCGTCCCGAACCGCCCGGTCGCGGTAGAACGTCTCGGGTGGACGGGCCAACCCGTAGACGTCCGCCCACCACTCCCCCGGCTCCGGGTCGAGGATGGTGTCCAGGTGCGACGGGTAACGGCGTTCCGCGCCGTTGCGGGTGTCCTGCCAGTCCCGCATCGGCTTCAGCACCCGGCCGAACTCGTCCACCACAGCCAGCCGACAGCCCACGACACCGATGATGCGCCGGAGCAGGACGATGCTCGGCACCATCCGACCGGCCTCGATCCGGCCGATGGTGGCGTGGTGCACACCCGCCCACCGGGCGAGCTCGCGCTGGCTCAGGTCGGCGCGACGACGGACCGCGCGCACGATGCCGGCCGCCGGCCAAGGCGTGTCGGAGGGCTCGGTGGGCAGGATGGGCTCGGCTGGGGGTGACGAATCGCTCATGCCGCTACCGTCCCGACTGACGCAGCACGTCGCAATCCCGCTTGCCGCGCCTGTGGACAACCAGTTCCCCTGTGGATAACGAGCCGAAGCCGCACCTACCCCACGTCCGCCCCCCTTTGCTCTGCAGTTCGATATGCGCCGGTAGCGGACCGTAACCGTCGCCGTCGTGGGTGCAGAGCAAAGGCGGAGCAGGGTGGTTGGTCGGGGCGGCTGGAGCGTTACGGCTCCGCTGGCCGGGTTCGTCTGACCGCGCCTGGGGTCAGTAGCGCTCGCGCAGGAGCTGAGCGGCCTCGACCGCCCAGTAGGTGAGGATGATCTGGGCGCCGGCCCGCTTGATCGAGGTGAGCGTCTCCAGCATCACCCGTTCCCGGTCGATCCAGCCGTTCGCGGCGGCCGCCTCGACCATCGCGTACTCGCCGGAGACCTGGTAGGCGGCGACCGGTACGTCCACCGCGGCCCGGACCGCCGACACCACGTCGAGGTAGGGCAGCGCCGGCTTGACCATCACCATGTCGGCGCCCTCGGCGATGTCCAGCTCGACCTCGCGCAGCGACTCGCGCAGGTTGGCCGGATCCTGCTGGTAGGTGCGCCGGTCGCCCTCCAGCGCCGACTCCACCGCGTCACGGAAGGGGCCGTAGAACGCCGAGGCGTACTTCACGGCGTACGCCAGCACGGCCACGTCCTGGTGGCCGGCGGCGTCGAGGGCCCGGCGGACCACCCCGACCTGGCCGTCCATCATCCCGGACGGCCCGACCACGCCGACCCCGGCGGCGGCCTGGGCCACCGCCATCTCGGCGTACGCGGCCAGGGTGGCGTCGTTGTCGACGCCGCCGTCGGGGGTGAGCAGCCCGCAGTGCCCGTGCGAGGTGAACTCGTCCAGGCACAGGTCGCTCATCACCACGGTGGCGTCACCGACCTCGGCCACCACGTCCCGGATCGCGACGTTGAGGATGCCGTTCGGGTCGATGCCGCCGGAGCCGGTCGGGTCCCGCCGTTCCGGGACCCCGAAGAGCATGATCCCGCCGACCCCGGCCTGGACCGCCTCGACGGCGGCCTTGCGCAGCGAGTCCCGGGAGTGCTGGAGCACCCCCGGCAGTGACCCGATGGCGCGCGGCTCGGTCAGCCCCTCCTTGACGAACATCGGCACGACCAGCTCGGCCGGGTCGACGCGGGTCTCGGAGACCAGCCGCCGCACGGCGGCGTTGCGACGCAGCCGGCGGGGCCGGATCTCGGGGTACGGCATGAGGGGCCTCCTCGGTGCGGACTACCGGAAGCGGAGGGCGGTCGGCCCCTGCACCTTCGAACCGCGGCGCTGCTTCGCCGGCATGGCGGCGAGCTTCTCGCGCAGTTCAACGGCGTAGGCGGCCAGCGCCTCCACCAGGTCGGGCACCGAGGCGTGCGGCGGCTGGACGTCGACGCGCAGGCCGAACTCCGTCGCGGTCTCCGCCGTCTTGGGCCCAATGACGGCAACAACGGTACGCGCGTGCGGCTTCCCGGCGATGCCAACCAGGTTCCGGACGGTGGAGGACGAGGTGAAGAGCACCGCGTCGAAGCCGCCCGACTTGATCGCGTCCCGGATCTCGGCGGGCGGCGGCGCGGCCCGCACCGTCCGGTACGCGGTCACGTCGTCGACCTCCCAGCCGCGCTCGGTGAGCCCGGCGGCGAGCGTCTCGGTGGCGATGTCGGCGCGGGGCAGCAGCACCCGGCCGACCGGGTCGAGGATCTCGTCGTGCGGCGAGAACTCGGCCAGCAGCCCCTCGGAGGACTGCTCCCCGGCGGGGATCAGCTCCGGCTGGATGCCGAACGCGCGGACCGCGTCGGCGGTCGCCTCGCCGATGCAGGCGATCTTGACGCCGCCGAAGTGCCGGGCGTCCAGGCCGTGCTCGGCGAACTTCTCCCAGACCGCGCGGACCGCGTTCACGGAGGTGAAGATGACCCAGGCGTACCGGCCGTCGACCAGGCCCTTGACGGCCCGCTCCATCTGCGCGGGCGTGCGCGGCGGCTCGACCGCGATGGTCGGCACCTCGCACGGGATGGCGCCGTACGCGCGCAGCCGTGCGCTCATCACGCCGGCCTGCTCCTTGGTCCGCGGTACGAGGACCTTCCAGCCGTACAGCGGGCGGTTCTCCCACCAGCTCAGCTTGTCGCGCTGGCCCACGCCGACACCGATGGTGAGCACCACGCGGCCGGTGAAGCCGAGCGCCGCGGCCACGAAGCTGTCCACGGTCGACGTGGTCGTGTACTGGGTTTCGCCGGTGCCGTCGCCGGTCACCCCGACTCCGGTGGTGCCGTCGACCCCGGCGGCGAGCAGCCCGTCGCGGACGGCGGCGAGGTCACCGGCGTCCACGGCGAGCGCGAGCGAGCCCCGACCGACGGCCGCGGCCAGCGCCTCGAAGTCCAGCGCGGTGACGTCCTCGACGTCGGCGGCGGTGCGGACGCCGGGCAGCGGAACCCCGGCGTAGGTGGCCACGCCCTCGGCCTGACCGACCCCGGGCACCACCTCGAAGTGGGCGGCGGTGCGGGCCACCGCCTGCACCTCCTTGACCACCGAGTCGTGGCCGAACGGGTCGCCGGCGACGAGGTGCACCGCGTTCAGCCCGGAGCGGGCCGCCGAGATCAGCACCTTCGCCACGTCCCCCGGCGCGCCCTCGGCGGGCGTGAACTCGGCGTCCTCCCTGGCCTCCGCGCGCACGACGCTGAGCAGCGACTCGGGGACTCCCCGGTCGTAGATCACCTGGTCGGCGTCAACCAGGGCGTCGTGCGCCCGACGGGTCAGCAGGCCCGGGTCGCCGGGGCCGGCCCCGACGAACGCGATACGGCCGACGGGCTTACGGGTGCGGGTCATTCTGTGCTCCCAAATTGCTGGGTCCCCGGGCCGGTGTGTCCTTCTTGGCCGAGGATCGAGTCGGCGCCGAGTTCGAGGAGTTCGGCGGCGAGTGCCTTACCGATCTCCGCCGCGTCGGCGGGCGTTCCGGTGCGGGACAGCCGGAGGTCACGGGTACCGTCCGGACTGATCACCGCCCCGCGCAGGTAGATCTCCTCGCCGGTGTCGCCCTCGGCGAGTTCCGCATAGGCGGCGACGGGTGCGCTGCACCCGGCCTCCAGGGTGGCCAGGAACGCGCGCTCCGCGATGACCGCGGAACGCGACGGCGCGTGGTCGAGCACCGCGAGCAGCTCGACCAGGTCCTGATCGTCGACCCGGCACTCCACGGCCAGCGCGCCCTGGGCGGGCGCGGGCAGCATCAGCATCGGGTCGAGCGTCTCGGTGATCACGTCGACGCGGCCCAACCGGGCCAGCCCGGCCCGGGCCAGCACGACCGCGTCGAGGTCGGCCTCCGGGCCGAGCACCCGCGCCAGGCGGGTGTCCACGTTGCCGCGGATCGGCGTGACCTCCAGCTGCATGCCGAGCGCGTGCAGCTGGGCGATGCGGCGCAGCGCGCCGGTGCCCACGGTGGCGCCGGGGGCCAGCTCGGTGAGCGTGCGACCGTCCCGGGCGACCAGCGCGTCACGCGGGTCCTGCCGGGTCGGCACCGCCGCGATGTGCAGCCCACCGGCTTCCGCCGTGGGCAGGTCCTTGTAGGAGTGCACCGCGAAGTCGATGGTCCGGGCGGCGAGCGCGTCGCGCAGCGCCGAGACGAACACGCCGACACCCAGCCGGTGCACCGGCGCGCTGGAGCGGTCGCCGGCGGTGACCACCTCGACCAGCTCGACCGGGCGGCCGGTGGCCGCGGTCAGCGCCTCGGCGATCTGGCCGGACTGGGCCATCGCCAGGGCGCTGCCCCGGGTACCGAGACGCAGCGGGGCGGTCATCGCGCACCTCCGGTGGGCGGGGTCAAACCGGCGGCGCCGAACGCCCCGGTCGGGTCGGCGGCGTCGGGCGCCCCGGTGGGGTCCGCGACGCCGAGCAGGGCGGCCGTGTCCGGTGTCACCACGTCGGGGACGGTGTCCACCGGGGAGGTCTGCGGCACCTGGAGGTCGAACAGCTCGCGCAGCAGAGCCGCGTACTGATCGCCGCCGGGCTCCGCGGCGAGTTGACGGACCTTCACGGTGGGCTGGTGCAGCAGCCGCTGCACCACCCGGTGCACCGTGCGGGCGACCTCGGCGCGCTGGTCGTCGCTGAGATCCGGGCGGCGCTGGGTCAGCCGGCGCAGCTCGGCGGTGACCACGTCGTCGGCCCGACCGCGCAGTGCGGCCACGGTGGGCGCCACGTCGGCGCCGCGCAGCCAGGTGAGGAAGCTCTCCACCTCACCGACCACGATCTGCTCGACGGCGGCGGCGTCCGCGGCGACCGGACCGTCGGCCAGCAGCGCCGCCATCCGGTCGATGTCGATCACCTCGACGCCGGGCAGCTCGGCGACGCCCTCCTCGACGTCGCGCGGCACGGCGAGGTCGAGCAGGACCAGCGGCCCGCGGGCCGGGTCGCGGCGGGCCAGCGCCCCGGTGACCACCGCGTGGCTGAGGACCGGTTCGGTGGCCGCGGTGGCGGCCACTACGATGTCCACTGTGGAGAGCGTCGCGGTCAGCTCGGCCATCGGCGCGGCGGTGGCGCCGTACGACTCGGCGAGCCGGACGGCCCGGTCGGCGCCCCGGTTGGTGACGGTGAGCGGGCCGGCGCCCAGCCGGGAGAGGGTGGCCACGCCGAGCGAGCCCATCGCGCCGGCCCCGACGACCAGGGCCGGGCGGCCGGCGAGGTCGCCGTCGAGGTGCCTGGCGGCCAGCTCCAGCGCGGCCGTGACCACGCTCTGGCCGGCCCGGTCGATGCCGGTCTCGGCGTGCGCCCGCTTGCCCACCCGCAGCGCCTGCTGCATCAGCTCGTGCAGCAGCCGGCCGGCGGAGTCGGCGCCGGTGGCCCAGTGGTACGCGTCACGCAGCTGGCCGAGGATCTGCGCCTCGCCGACCACCATCGAGTCCAGCCCGGTGGCGACCCGGAAGACGTGGTCCACGGCGGCCGCGTCGTAGTGCACGTACAGGTGGGGGGCGAGCGCGGGCGGCGCGGTGCCGGCGTGCTCGGCCAGCACGGCGCAGATGTCGCCGAGCCCACCGTGGAAACCGGACACGGCGGCGTAGACCTCCACCCGGTTGCAGGTGGAGACCAGCACCGCCTCGCTGACGTACGGCTGGGCGAGCAGGCGGTCCAGGGTGCGGGTCAGGTCGGCGGGGGGAACCGCCAGCTGCTCCAGCGTGGCGACCGGGGCGGTCCGGTAGGACGCGCCGACGACGAGCAGTTTCACGTGCCGATCGCCTCCTGGGTGTCGGTGGCCGCGAGCCCACCGGGCAGAGCGGTGAGGGCGGACCCGCCGGTGGCGGGGAGCGCGGTCAGCGACGCCTTGCGGTGCTCGTGGAAGGACAGGATCTGCAACTCGATGGCGAGGTCGACCTTGCGCACGTCGACTCCCTCCGGAACCGAGAGTACGCACGGCGCGAAGTTGAGGATGCTCGTCACGCCGACCGCGACCAGATGGTCGGCCACCTGCTGGGCGGCGGCGGCCGGGGTGGCGATCACGCCGATCGCGATCGACTCCTCGACGGCGACCGCCGGCAGCTCGTCGACATGCCGGACCACCAGGCCGTTGATCTCCTCGCCGACCCGGGACGCATCGGCGTCGAGGAGTGCGGCGATGCGGAACCCCCGGCCGGCGAAGCCGTCGTAGCCGGCCAGGGCGTGACCGAGATTACCCACGCCGACCAGGGCGACCGCCCGGCGCTGGGTGAGGCCGAGCACGTTCTCGATCTGCTCGATCAGCAGCGCGACGTCGTAGCCGACCCCCCGGGTGCCGTACGAGCCGAGGTGGGAGAGATCCTTGCGGAGCTTGGCGGAGTTGACCCCGGCGGCGGCGGACAGGCCCTCGCTGGAGACCGTCTCGTGCCCGGCGTCGGCGAGGTTGTGCAGCGCGCGCAGGTATTCCGGGAGACGCGCGACGGTCGCCTCGGGAAGGTCCGGGAGCGCCGGTACGGCACCGGCGCGGCCGGGCACGCCTGGGTGACGGTGCTGACTCATGAGACTCCGTGCGGTGCGATCCTCGGCCAACTCCGCTGGTGGGCCGCTGTGGGACTCCCGCTGGCGACCGAGGTTGCCGGCTGTGCTAGCAGGGCGCGTCGGAACTACAGAGTAGGCGCTTGTGAAGACGTGCACAAATCGCGATCTTGTCGGTTCGCGACGCGGCTCCACCAGGGCCTCCATTCCACAAGATCGATCCGGCGGCCTCCGCCGGCGCCGCCCGGCGATTATTGCTCAATCCCGACTTCTCTGACCAATCCCGCGCCGCAGCCGCCGGGTGGGCGTTGCAGGGGTAGGGGCAGCACTACGGGCGAGAGGCGGGACGACGGGATGGGGAGCACGGGCGCCGCTGCCTAGCCTCATGGACATGACCGCCGTTCCCGTCCCCGCCGACCAGCCGACGCTGGCGCCGAGCATCCCGCGCCAGCTCTTCCTCGACTCCGGGTACGTGCTGCTCGGGCTGCCCCTGGCCGTGGCCAGCTTCGTCGTCCTCGTGGTCGGCTCCGCCGTCGGCGTGGGGCTGGTGGTGACCGTGATCGGCCTGCCGATCCTCAGCGGCACCCTTTACGCCGCGCGGGGGCTGGCCGACATCGAGCGGCTGCGACTGCCCGCCGTGCTGCGCCAGCCCCGGATACGGCCGCACTACAAGGCGGCCGAGCCCGGGGCCAACGCCTGGCGGCGGATCTTCGTGCCGATGCGGGACGCCCAGTCGTGGCTCGACCTGGCACACGGCGTACTCCGGTTGATCGTGGCGGTCGCCACCTTCGTGGTGACCCTGGTGTGGTGGGCCGGCACCATCGCCGGCTCGCTCTACTGGGCGTACGACTTCGCGCTGCCCCGCGGTGAGGACGACACCGACCTGGCCCAGCTGCTCGGCCTGGGCGACTCGACCACCGCCCGGATCGGGCTGAACACCGCGATCGGGGTGTTCTTCCTGATCACCCTGCCGATCGTGGTCCGGGGCTGCGCGCTGCTGCAGGCCAGCTTCGCCCGGGCGATGCTCACCGGGGTGGCCGAGATGCGCGACCGGATCACCGTGCTGGAGGAGCAGAAGCGCGCCGCCGTCTCCGCCGAGGCGTCCGCGCTGCGCCGGCTCGAACGCGACATCCACGACGGCCCCCAGCAGCGCCTGGTCCGGCTCGCGATGGATCTCAGCCGGGCCCGGCTGCAGCTCGCCTCCGATCCGGAGGCCGCCGGACGGACCATCGACGAGGCGGTCACCCAGACCCGGGACACGCTGGCCGAGCTGCGGGCGCTGTCCCGGGGCATCGCCCCGCCGATCCTGGTCGACCGTGGCCTGCCCAGCGCCCTGGCCGCGCTCGCCGGGCGGGGGCTGATCCCAATCGAGATCCAGGTGGACCCCGAGCTGGGCACGCCCGGCGGCCGGCTCGACCCGGCGGTGGAGAGCACCGCGTACTTCGTGGTGGCCGAGGCCCTCACCAACGTGGCCAAGCACAGCCGGGCCACCGAGTGCCAGGTCTGCGTGGCCCGGCACGACCGCCGGCTGACCGTGCGGGTGGACGACGACGGTCAGGGCGGCGCGCACCTGGCCAAGGGGCACGGGCTGGTCGGCATCGCCGACCGGGTCCGGGCGGTCGGCGGCGACCTCGCCGTGCTCAGCCCGCCCGGCGGCCCCACCGAGATCCGCGCCGAGCTTCCGCTGTGAGCCGGACGTGGTAGACAACACAGCCATGCGGATCGTGATCGCCGATGACGCCGTCCTGCTCCGGGAGGGGCTGGTCCGGCTGCTGACCGAGAGCGGGCACGAGGTGGTGGCCGCCGTCGGGGACGGCGACGCGCTGGTCGAGGCGGTGGTGGAGCACCGGCCGGACGTGTCGATCGTCGACGTCCGGATGCCGCCGTCGCACACCGACGAGGGGCTGCGGGCGGCGGTGGAGGCGCGCCGGCTGGTGCCGCGTACCCCGATCCTGGTGCTCTCCCAGTACGTCGAGGTCTCGTACGCCGACGACCTGCTGGCGACCACCGGCGGCGCCGGCGGCGGGATCGGCTACCTGCTCAAGGACCGGGTCGCGGCGATCGACGAGTTCCTGGACGCGCTGCGCCGGGTGGCCGCCGGCGGCACCGTGCTCGACCCGGAGGTGGTCGGTCAGCTCTTCGCCCGGCGCCGCCGCGACGACCCGCTGCGCGAGCTGACCCCGCGCGAACGGGAGGTGCTCGCCCTGATGGCCGAGGGTCGCTCGAACACCGCCATCGCCCGGGCGCTCGTGGTCAGCGACGGCGCGGTGGAGAAGCACGTGCGCAACATCTTCACCAAGCTCACCCTGCCGCCCGACACCGAGCAGCACCGCCGGGTGCTGGCCGTCCTCACCTACCTGCGGAACTGACCTCCCGGGCCAGGGCCACCGCGTCGGTGAGGGTGTCGGCCACCGGGTGACCGGAGGCGCGCAGCCGGGCCGGGTCGGTGAAGCCGCCGGTGTAGAGCACCGCCCGGCCTCCCACCGCGATGGCCGCGTCCGCGTCGTCGACGGAGTCGCCGATCAGCACCACCGTGTCGCCGTCCACGCCCAGCTCGGCGAGGTGCCGGCCCAGCGACTCGGCCTTGCGGTCGCCGCCGACCTCGACCCGCAACCCGTCCACCCGCGTGAAGTGCCCGGTCAGCCCGAAGGTGTGCACGGTGGGCACCAGCTCGTGGTGGAACCACATGGAGAGCAGGCTCTGGCTGTGCGGCCAGGCGGCCATCGCGTCCCGCGCGTCGGCGGCCAGCTCACAGGTGGTCAGCCCGTTGCGGTACGCGTCGTGGAAGATCTTGTCCAGCCGGCCGAACTCGTCGGCGTCGACGGCCTGGCCCAGCACGTCGGCGTAGTACTCGGCGACCGGTCGGCGAAAACGCATCCGGTGCTCGTCGGCGGTCACCACCGGGCCGCCGACGCTGGCGAACGCGACGTTGGTGGCGGCCACCACGAGGCTGAGGTCGTTGAGCAGGGTGCCGTTCCAGTCCCAGACGAGGTGGGGGCGCGCAGCGGTCATCCGAGCACCTTAGGCAGCGCTCAGAGCTGCGGTGTGGTCAGGTCCCGCAGCAGCCGCTCCTCCTCCACCCGCCAGTAGCCGTGCTCCTTGCCGTCGAGCAGCACCACCGGCAGACGGTCGCCGTACTCCCGCTCCAGCTCCACGTCGCCGGTGACGTCCCGCTCGATCCACTTGTCCCCGGTGACCGCCACCACCCGGTCGAGCGCCGCTTTGGCGTCGTCGCAGAGGTGACAGCCGGGCCGGGTGATCAGGGCGAGCCGGGCGTCAGTGGACATCGGTTACCTCCGTGCGGGTGTCGGCGAACGCCTGCGGGTCGGCCGGGGCCGCCTGGGTCGGCGCCGGCCGGAGCTGGGTCTTGCGTACCTTGCCGATCGCCGAGTGCGGCAGGGTGTCGACGAACTCGACGGCGGTCGGGCACTTGAACCGGGCCAGGTTCCGCGCGCAGTGGGCGAGCAGTTCCTCGCCGGTCACCGGTCGCCCCGGCGCCGGCACCACGTACGCCCGGACAGTCTCGCCGGTCCTCGGGTGCGGCACACCGAGTACCGCCGACTCGACCACCCCCGGGTGCGCGCCGAGCACCAGCTCGACCTCGTGCGGATAGACGTTGAACCCGTTGACCAGGATCAGCTCGCCGAGCCGGTCGACCAGGAAGAGGTCGCCGTCGTCGTCGGCGTAGGCGATGTCCCCCGTGGCCCACCAGCCGTCGGTGTCCGGGCCGTCCCGGCCGTCGGGCCAGTAGCCGGCGAAGAGGTTCGGGCCGCGCACCACGATCTGGCCCGGGTCGGTGCCCGGCGCCACGTCGGAGAGGTCCAGCTCGTCGGGGTCCTCGTCGGGCGTGGCCGTGCCGTCGCGCCACAGGTCCACCCCGTCCGGGTCGACCAGGCGCAGCTCGACGCCGGGCAGCGGCCGGCCGATCGACCCGGTCCTGGCCCGCCCGGCGACCAGGGTCGAGGTGAGCACCGGCGCGGTCTCGGTGAGCCCGTACCCGACGTGCACCGGGTGACCGGTGATCTCCGCGAAGCGCGCCGCGACCGCCGGCTCCAGCGGCGCCGCGCCGCAGACCGCGACCCGCACCGACGCCGTCGCCGCGGCGAGGGCGTCGCGGTCCGCGCCGACCCAGGCCAGGAACATCGACGGTACGCCGACCAGCACGCTGACCCGGTGCCGGGCGATCTCGGCCAGTGCCGCCGGACCGGGGTCGTCGATGAGCACGCCGGTCGCGCCATGGTGGACGACGGCACCGAGCCCCGAGTTGAGTCCGTACGCGTGGAACAGCGGCAGGGCCAGCAGCACGGTGTCCTCCGGCCCGACCACCGGCGGCTCGATCCGGTCGACCTGGTGGTGGTTGGCCAGCAGTGCGCGGTGCGACAGCATCGCGCCCTTGGGCGTGCCCGCGGTGCCCGACGTGTAGAGCAGTATCGCCAGGTCGTCGCCACCGCGGGCGGGGCGGGGTGGCGCGCTGGTCAGCCCGGCGGTCGGCGGCGCGGTGTGCACGGCGGTCAGTGCGGGCAGCTCCGCCCCGGCGACCAGGTCGCACACGCGCTCGGTGCCGATCAGCACCGACGCGCCGGAATCCGACAGCACGTGCCGCAGCTCCGGTGCGGTGAAGCCGGGGTTGACCGGCACCGCGACCAGGCCGGCGCGCAGGGCGCCGAGCCAACTGACCACGAAGTCGACGGTGTTGGGCAGCGCGACGGCGACGCGCGGCGGCGATCCACCCGGGTCGTCGGCCGGCACCGCGGCGGTCAGCCCCCGGGCGGCGGCGTCGACCGCCGCGTCCAGTTCGGACCAGGTGAGCGTCCGGTCCCGCCAGTGCAGCGCGGCCCGACCGCCGTGCTCGGCGGCCGATCGGCGGACCTGGTCGGCGATGTTCGGCGCGGAGCTGCCAGCTGCGTCCTGCACGGTCGCTGAGTCTGGCACAGCACGACGCGATGGGCTACGCCTGCCGAGGCGACGGGGCACGCCTCGCGACGCCCCGGACGGTGCCCGTCGAGCCGACGGACGTCCCGGCGACGGGACTCGCGGTGTGTCGCCGATGAACCGATCGGGTCCCGTCGATGGGATGGACGAGGCGCGCGTCCGCCGGTTCGGACAGTGCCGGCCGACCGCCCGTCGAAACGGCTCGACCGAACGGCCAAGACGGCGCCGACCTGCACTTCCACTCAAGACCATCGGCACGGTCGAAAGTCAACCGCACACGACGGACAACCGGTCCGCCACCGGTGCGGCGGTGGAGGAAATACTTCCGCCCTGTGTAACGGACTTGCCACGCGCGGGTGACGTTGGCCCTATCATCACTCGGGTCGGCTCACCCCATTTGCCGTGAGTCGACACCCCTCAGCCCGAGGAGGCCCCCGTGCCTGTGAGCGCATTGGACCAGCACCTCAAGGGGAATTGCCGCCCGTCGGCACACCCCGGAACCGTTCCGCCCGACCGGGTACCCGGTCGGTCCACCCCGGCGACCCGCCGACCGGCCCGTCCGGAGACCGACGGAACGGGGGCGACACGGTGACCACCTTCGGTTACGCGGAACGCCCGGTCGGCCTGACCGGTCCGACCGTCCGTGCCCAGGTCAACGAGCGGCCCGCCGCCCGCGCTCCGCTCGATGAGCCGCGTGGCACCGTTGTCCGGGGTGAGGGCGCGGCGAAGCGCATCCGCAACCGGCCGCACCACAACGAGCCGCCACCACGGCCGGCCGTACCCGGAGGCAACGCGAAGTCGGCCGGCGGCCGGGTCGCCGTACCGGCCCGGCCGACCATGCCGGCCCAGGGCCGGCGGGTCGGCGACACGCCGGCGGCGACCGACCCGTCGGCGGGCGAGACGGCGGTGATCCCCGCGGTGCCCGCCGCTGCGACGCCGACCGGCTTTCCGAGCCGCCCGGACCCGTCCGACCCGGCCACCGAGGTCTGGACGCTGGTCGAGCGGGCCCAGGCCGGCGAGGCCGAGGCGTTCGGCCTGATCTACGACCGGTACGTGGACACCGTCTTCCGGTTCGTCTACTTCCGCGTCGGCAACCGGCAACTCGCCGAGGACCTGACCTCGGACACCTTCCTGCGTGCCCTGAAGCGGATCGGCAGCTTCACCTGGCAGGGCCGCGACCTCGGCGCCTGGCTGGTGACCATCGCCCGCAACCTGGTGGCGGACCACTTCAAGTCCGGCCGCTACCGGCTGGAGGTCACCACCGGCGACGTGCTCGACGCCGACCGGGAGGACCGGGGCCCCGAGGGCAGCCCGGAGGCGGCGGTGGTGGAGCACATCACCAACGTCGCGCTGCTGACCGCCGTCAAGCAGCTCAACCCGGAGCAGCAGGAGTGCATCGTGCTCCGGTTCCTGCAGGGCTTCTCGGTGGCCGAGACGGCCCGTGCCATGGGCAAGAACGAGGGTGCCATCAAGGCCCTCCAGTACCGGGCGGTCCGCGCGCTGGCCCGGCTGCTGCCCGACGGTTTCCAGCCGTAGTCCACCCGGATCGGACAGGCGGGCGTCGATCGACGTCCGGTAGTCGCTGGTCCGTTGCGTTCGGTGATGCCGATCACTATCCGTGATTTCCGCCCCGCCGGGCCCGTAACCCGTGCCCGGTCCGCCGCGTTTCTCCGGGTGCGACCGGTAGTTGCCCCGGCTTCCTCCGGGTCACCGAGGTCCGGCCGGCACGCCGGCGTGGATCTCACCTCCGTGGTGTCACACTGCCGCCCGGTCGCTGGCAACGACGGCGGCCGACCGGCCGTGACCAGCGAGGGGAGGTGCCAGCGGTGGACAACATCCTCTTCTCCCGCCGGCGCGCCGAGCGCTTCGCGCAGCTTCTCGACGAGGCCAACGGCGGCCGGCGGCATCATGTCCGGTCCCGGGTCGACGCTCAGCTCGCGCCGCTCGTCGCGGTGAGCCAGCGGATCAGCGAAGATCCGCCGGCCGTCGAGGTGGACGCCGACTTCCGTACCGGCCTGCGCGCGATGCTGCTCGCCACGGTCGAGCGGGAGGGACTGGGCACCGCCCCGGCGGCGGCCGGCCCGGCCACCACGCGCGCCGCCACCGGCGCCCGTGCTCCGCTGCTGCCGGCGGTCACCGCCCGCCGGGCCCGCGCCCGAGGCGCGATCCTGATCGGCGTGGCCGCCGGGGCCATAGCCGTCTCCGGCATCTCGGCCGCCAGCGAGAACGCGGTTCCCGGAGACGCGCTCTACGGCATGAAACGCTCGACCGAGCGGGCGCAGCTCGCCCTGGCCAGCTCGGACATCAGCCGCGGCCAGCTCTTCCTGGACTTCGCCCGCACCCGACTGGGCGAAGCCGACGAGCTGCGCGGCGACCGGATCGGGTTCAACGCCGTCCTCGACGACATGGACTCCGACACCCGGCAGGGCGTACGGCTGCTCACCACCGCAGCCGTGCAGCGCGCCGACCCCGCCAGTCTGGACACGGTCAACGCCTTCGTCACCGGCCAGCGGCGTACGGTGGGCGACCTGCTCGACGGGGCCTCCCGCGCCGACCGGGACCGGACGCGGCGGTCACTCGCGCTGCTGGACACCATCCGGGAGCGCTCGGACGCGCTGCGCGCCGCCATCGGCTGCCGCCTGCCGGCGCCGACCGGCAGTGACAGCCTCGGGCCTACACCGACCGCCTGCCCCGGCGACCGCTGACCCAACTCCGCCGGGAGAGTCCGATCCCGCCGACCGTGCCACAGTTCACCCCGCGGACAGCCGGGCGACCAACCGCGCCGGCTACCCTCGCTGGAGGCATCCGTCGCACCCGGCGAGGAGGGACGATCGCGTGGCGCGCAGCCGCAAGGTGACGGTCAGCACCGACGCACACGGTCACACCGCCGGTTGGGCGGAGACCGAGCTGGCAGCGGCGACCCCGCCCACGCCGGACCCGACCGCGGCGGCCTTCTTCGACGTGGACAACACGATGATGCAGGGCGCCTCGATCTACTGGTTCGCCCGCGGGCTCGCCGCCCGCAACTACTTCACCACCGCCGACCTGGCCCGGTTCGCCTGGCAGCAGCTGCGGTTCCGGCTGCTCGCCAAGGAGCACGCCGGCGACATGTCCCAGGCCAAGGAAGCCGCGCTCGCCTTCGTCGAGGGTTGGCGCGTGGACGACGTGGAGCGCCTCGCGGAGGAGATCTTCGACGAGCTGATGGCGCCGCGGATCTGGGCCGGCACCCGCCAGCTCGCCCAGCGCCACCTCGACGCGGGTCAGCGGGTCTGGCTGGTCAGCGCCGCCCCGGTGGAGATCGGCCGGGTGATCGCCGCCCGCCTCGGCCTGACCGGCGCGATCGGCACCGTCGCCGAGATACGCGACGGCGCGTACACCGGGCGGTTGGTCGGTGACCTGATGCACGGGCCGGCCAAGGCGGAGGCGGTCGGCCAGCTCGCCACGGTCGAGGGGCTGGACCTCACCCGGTGCGCCGCCTACAGCGACTCCGCCAACGACCTGCCGCTGCTCTCCGCCGTCGGGCGGGCGGTGGCGATCAACCCCGACGGCACCCTGCTCCGGCAGGCGCGGGAGCGCGGCTGGGAGGTGCGGGACTTCCGCACCGGCCGGCGAGCGGTCAAGATCGCCGTACCGTCGACCGCGGCGGCCGGGCTGGTCGCCGGCGCGGTCACCGCCGGCCTGGCGCTGCACCGCCGCCGCCGCTCGGCCTGACCGCCCGCGCGCGCCGCGCCGGAGGCAGCAGAGATCGGGGGCCGGCCGGCTCAGGGGCCGAACGGGTCCGGACGCCGCTCCAGCAGCTTGTGCACCGTCTGCTGGATGGTCTCCCGCACCTGGTCGGCGAGGTTGAACACCACCAGCGGGTCGTCCGCCGAGTCGGTCAGGTGCGCGGTGGGGATCGGCGGGCAGAACTCGATCAGCCACTTGCTCGGCAGGGGCACCATGCCCAGCGGCCCCAGCCAGGGGAAGGTCGGCGTGACCGGGAAGTACGGCAACTTCAGCAGCCGGGCCAGCGGCTTGATGTCGGCGAGCATCGGGTAGATCTCCTCGCCGCCCACGATCGCGACCGGCACGATCGGGGTGCCGGTACGCAGCGCCGCCGAGACGAACCCACCCCGGCCGAAACGCTGCAGCTTGTACCGGTCGGAGTAGAGCTTGCCGATCCCCTTGAAACCCTCGGGGAAGACGCCGACCAGCTCGCCGTTGCCGAGCAGGCGCTCGGCGTCCGGATTGCAGGCCACCGTGCCGCCCGTCTTGCGGGCGATCTCCGAGACCACCGGCATCCGGAAGACCAGGTCGGCGCCGAGCAGCCGCAGGTAGCGGTGCGCCGGGTGCCGGTCGTGCAGCGCGGTGGAGAGGATCAGCGCGTCCAACGCCACGGTGCCGGAGTGGTTGCCGACCACGAGGGCCGGCCCGTCGGCGGGCACGTGCTGCACGCCGCTGACCTCGGTGCGGAACCAGTCCCGGTAGAGCAGCCGCACCAGCGGATGGAAGACCGCGTCGGTCAGGTCCGGATCGAAGCCGAACTCGTCGACCTCGTAGTCGCCCGAGAGCCGCCGACGCAGGAACGCCAGACCGCCCGCGACCTTGCGGTCCCAGTGGTCCCCCGGCCGGTCCGGTACCGCCGGACGGCCGGCGGACCGGGCGGTCGGCGTCGGCAGCTTTGGCGCGGGCTCGTCGCCGGCCGTGGCGGAACCGCGTTCCGCGGGCGCGGCGTTCGCCGGGCCGTCGGCCGGGACCGGGCCGCCGCCGTTGGCCGACGCGACCGGCTCGTCGGTGGCGGTGTCGACCTCGTCCGCCCGGGCCCGGGCCCTCGGCGGGACCGGCTCGTCGGTGGCGGCGGTGTCGACCTCGTCCGCCGGTGCGGCGGTCGGCGCGACGCCCGCCGCCGGGCGGTGTCCGTTGCGCCGCGCCGGCTCGGCGTCCGGCACGGTCGGCCCCGGCGGTACGCCGAAGCGCCCGACGCCCTCGCGCCCCTCCCCCGGCCCGGTCATGACACCACCTCAGCTCGCGACTGCGGGGCTCGCAAGACCGGCTCACTCCTCGCGCTCACGACACCACCTCAGCGCTCACGATGGCTCCCGCATTGCGGACCGGACCTGTCGGATGCCGTCCAGGACCAACTGTTCCGCGAGGGCCAACTGACTGCGGGTGACCACCACTCCGCCGTGGTGGGCACGGATGAAGTCGTCGAAGGCGGCGGCGGTGGAGCGCGGCGTGAAGCCGTACTCCTGCTCCAGCCGGATCGTGTCGACCACCCGGCCGTGCACGAAGAGGTCGACCTGGTCGAGGCCGTAGCGGCCGAAGCCCATGCTGCGGGCCAGCGCGGCGGCACCGGAGAGGCCCGGCTCCAGCACCGGCACGGCCACCCGGCCGGCCCGCCGGATGGCCTGGGACAGCGACAGCACTCCCGGGCCGGCGACGTTGTAGGTGCCGGGGTGGTCCTCGACGATCGACCGGTACAGCACCTCGAGCGCGTCGTCGAAGTGCAGGAACTGCAACCGGGGATCACGGCCGAAGACGGTCGGCACCAGCGGCTGGGAGAAGTAGCGGGTGAGCGTGGTGTCCGCCGTCGAGCCGATGAACGGAGCGAAGCGCAGCACGGTCGCGGTCACGTCGGCACGGCGGCGGCGGAAGCCGCGGACGTACCCCTCGATGTCGAGGATGTCCCGGGCGAACCCGCCGCGTGGCACCTCGCGCGGCTCGGTCTCCTCGGTGAAGACGGCCGGGTCGCGGAACGACGCACCGTACGCGGCCGTCGACGAGCGGACCACGAGCTTGCGCAGCCGGGGTGCCCGCTGGCAGGCGGCGAGTAGCTGCATGGTGCCGATGACGTTCTGGTCCTTCATCGCCGACCGGCCGCCGTGCTGCGGGTCGGGGGCACTGACCAGCGCCAGGTGCACCACCGCGTCGACGTCCAGGTCGGCGAGGAGACCGCCGAGCGAGCCGGGGTCGACCCGGATGCGCTCCACCCGGTCGAGCAAGTCGGTGAACTCGGCGTCGGGGTCCGGGGAGTCCACCCCGATGACCCGCTCGATCCGCGGGTCGGCGGCGAGCCGGGCCGCCACGTGCGCGCCGAGGTAACGGCTCACTCCGGTGACGACGACGACCCCCGGAGCACCTGAGGTGCCACCGGGGGTCATCTGACGCACCTACCCTGGCAGGCGGGATCGAGCCGGGACGACCACGGCCTGATCACCTGAGCCTCCGGGGGTCGACAGTTTGGCAAGTGACGCCGGACGCCGGGCCAGGGGCCCGGCATCGGTCACTTGCCGAGACGGCGACGCTGGACGCGGGTCTTGCGCAGCAGCTTGCGGTGCTTCTTCTTAGCCATGCGCTTGCGGCGCTTCTTGACCACCGAGCCCATACGACGACAGCCTTTCGATGCAACGTGCGGGGCGGACCGGATGACACCACGAGTGGCGACGGCGACCGCTTGCGGACAACGGACCGGACCAGTCTGGGCGGCGGGGCGCACCGGTGGGGCCTCGGTCGGGGTCCAGGGTAGCCGGAGAGCGTCAGCAGGACCAACGCGGCCCCATCCAACCCGCTCTCCGTCGGCGACCGCCGGGGCTCACAAGCCGCGTCCTGGCGCTCACGATGACCGTCACGTCGTGCTCGGCGGGTCAGCCGGTGGCTCAGGCGGTTTCCTGAAACGCGCCCCGCAGGTACTCGTGGACCGCGTGCTCGGGCACCCGGAACGACCGGCCGACCCGCACCGCGGTGAGCTCACCGCTGTGCACCAGGCGATAGACGGTCATCTTCGACACCCGCATCACCGTCGCCACCTCGGCGACGGTGAGGAACTTGACATCCGACAGCCGTGCGTCGGACTGCGACCCGGCCATGGCTCACCGACCCATCCCATGCCCGGCGCGCGCCAACCCGAGGATGGTCCCGGCCGGGCCGGCGACGCGCGTGTTACCAGTACGGTAGCGGGGCGGCTGTGACCGGCGCGATCCCTTCGTACAACTGATCATGTTTCCGGCCCGGTTCACCCGCCGTGAGCTGCCGTTATCTCCCTGGCTGCGCCGCCCGTCCGGTTGCCGGCGGCGACTCACTCGGCGCGCAGCGCCACCACCGGGTCGAGCCGGCCCGCCCGCTGCGCGGGCACGACCCCGAAGACGATCCCCACCGCCGCCGAGACGCCGAACGCGAGGGCCAGCGACCACCAGGTGATCGCGGCCGGGATCGGCGACAGCGCGTCCACCAGCAGGGCGGTACCCACGCCGAGCGCCATGCCGGTCAGGCCGCCGATCGTGGTGAGCAGCACCGCCTCCAGCAGGAACTGCACCCCGATGTCCCGGGGACGGGCGCCGACCGCCTTGCGCAGCCCGATCTCGCGGGTCCGCTCCCGGACGCTGACCAGCATGATGTTGGAGACGCCGACCCCGCCGACCAGCAGCGAGATGCCGGCGATGGCGGCCAGCACCCCGGTGAGTACGCCGAGGATGTCGCCGAGCACACCCAGGATCTGCTGCTGGGTGACCGCGCTGAACTCGGTGTCCGGGTGCCGGCGGCTCAACTCGGCGACGATCCGTTCGCCCAACTCGTCGATCCGCTCCCGGTCCGGCGCCTTCACCGCGATGCCGTCCACCCGCTGGGTACCCCAGAGCCGCTGCGCGGCGGTCACCGGTACGTGCACCTCGTCGTCCCGGTCCACGCCGAGGCTCTGCCCGAGTGGCGCGAAGACACCGATCACCCGGAACCGCACGCCGGCCAGGGCGACCTGCTGGCCGAGCGGATCCCGGTCCGGGAAGAGCGCGCGGGCCACCGAGGCGCCCAGCACCGCCACGCGTCGGCTGGTGTCCACGTCCGTACCGGTGAGGTAGCGACCCCGGGCCAACGACCGGGTGAACACGGTCGGGGTGGTCTCCAGCACGCCCTGCACGGTGGTGAAGTCGGAGCGGGCGCCGGCCCGGGCGGTCGCGCCGGAGGCGACGGTGACCGCCACCCGGTCCGGGTCGCCGACCACTCGCGACACCGCGTCCACGTCCTTGAGCGTCAACGGAGAGACCACCGGCGCGGTGCCCACCTCGATCTTGCCCGGGACCACCAGCAGCAGATTGGAGCCAAGCCCCTCGACCTGCTGTTCCACCTTCTGCTTGGTACCGGTGCCGATGGCCACCAGCAGCACCACCGAGGCCACCCCGATGATCACGCCGAGCATGGTGAGCGCGCTGCGCAGGCGGTTCGCCCGCAGCGCGTCCAGTGCCACCCGCCACGCCTCCGCGAGCCTCACGACACACCCCCGGCGGCGTCACGGCCCGGCGCGTCGGTGGTGGCCTCGCTCGTGGTCGGGCGCGGAAGGCGCCCGGTGGCTCCGGTGGCGCCACCGGAGCCACCGGGCGGTTGCCCCGGGCCGCTTCCGGACGCGGACCGGGGCTCCGCGCTGGGAGCGGAGACCAGTGTCGCAGGTCGACCGTGATCATCAGACAGCGGTCGATCATGAGCTGCGCTGTCGGCCACCATCACGCCGTCGCGCATGGTGATCCGACGCCGGGCCCGGGCGGCCACCTCCTGATCGTGGGTGACCATCACCAGCGCCACCCCTTCCTCGGCGTTCAACCGTTCCAGCAGCTCCAGCACGGCCGCGCCGGTGACGCTGTCCAGGTTGCCGGTCGGCTCGTCGGCGAGCAGGACCGTCGGCTCGGTGACCAGGGCCCGGGCGATGGCCACCCGCTGCTGCTCACCGCCGGACATCTGGTTGGGCCGGTGGTCCAGCCGGTGCCCGAGACCGACCCGGCCCAGCATCGCCGCGGCCCGCTCCCGCCGCTGCCGGGCGGGCACCCCGCGGTAGACCAGCGGCAGGGCCACGTTCTCCACCGCCGAGGTACGCGGCAGCAGGTGGAACGCCTGGAAGACGAAGCCGATCGTCTCGTTGCGCAGGGTGGCCATCTCGGGCGGGGCCAGGGTGCCGACGTCCCGCCCACCGATCACCAGCCGGCCCCCGGTCGGCCGGTCCAGACCGCCGAGCAGGTGCATGAGCGTGGACTTGCCCGAGCCGGACGGGCCGACCAGCGCCACGTAGTCGCCGGGCGCCACGGTCAGCGACACCCCGCGCAGCGCCTCGACCGACACCCCGTCGAGCTGGTACGTCCGGGACACGTCCACCGCCTCGATCGCCGGCTGGTCGACAGGCGTGCCACGGGTCGCGGTCACCGGACTTCCTGGCCATCGCGGACCTGGTCGGTGCCGCGCACCACCACCCGGTCGCCGGCCTGGAGCCCGGTGAGGATCTGCACCAGGTCCGATCCCTGCACGCCCACGGTCACCGGCGCCTGGTCCGCCCTGCCGTCCCGGACCACCCACACGGCGTCCCGGCCGTCGGCCGAGAAGACCGCCGAAGCGGGTACGGTCACCGCGTCGGCGGCCTCGCGTACCCGCAGGTGGACGATGGCGTTCATGCCGGGCCGGGGCGCCGGCGCCGCCTCGCCCTCGCCCTCGCCCAGCTTCCCGGCGCCGAGCGCCAGGCGTACCCGGTAGGTGACCCCTCCCTGGTTGGAGCTGGTGGGGAGCACGTCGACCGAGCGGACGGTCGCGTCGTAGGTGGCGCCGGTGACGGCGTCCAACTCGACGGTCGCGGTCACGCCGGCCTTCACCAGCAGCACGTCCGTCTCGTCCACCTCGGCGAGCAGGCCGAGCTGACCGGTGTCGACCACCGTGAGCACCGGCGTTCCGGCGGTGACCCGGCCGCCGACCGCCACCGCGTCGTCCACCCCCGGCGGTGGCCCGCCCTGCGCGGGAGCCAGCACCGACGGGTCGATCCCGGCCGCCTGCGCGCCACCGGCCTGCTCCAGCAGCCCGGCGAGGTCACCGGTCGACCCGCCGGACGACCGGGTGCCGCCGGGCTGCACCACCCCGGCGATCGGGGCGCGCAGGGTCAGCGCGTCGACGGTCGCCTTCGCCAGGTCGTACGCCTGCTGGGCCTGGAGCCGCTGCGCGGCGGAGAGCGCGCCGACTGCGGAGTTCAACCCGCTGATCCCCCGCTGCACGGCGCGGACGGCCTGGTCGGCGCTGCGGGCGGCGGCCGCGTACTGCTGCTGCGCGGACGTCACCTGGGCGAGCAGCGCGTCCCGCAGCTGCGGGTCGGCGATCTTCCCCGCGGCCTTCCGCGCGGCGTCGAACGCCTCGTCGGCGGCCTTGTCGGTGTCGCGCCGGTTGCTGGTGAGGCTGCCGGTGGAGACGCCCCGACCGGCGCGCTTAGCGGCGGTGAGGGCGTCCTTCGCCTGGCGGAGCCGCTGCTGCGCGGTCGGCGAGTCGACCACGGCGAGCACCTGGCCGCGCTTCACCCGTTGTCCAGGCTGGACGCGGAGGCTGGCCAGGGTGCCGTCGGCGGGGGCGGTCAGGGTGGCCGCGGCCCGGGCGGTCACCGTCGCCGGGGCGTCGATCACCTCGGTGACCGCGTTCCGGGCGGCCGCAGCGAGCGAGACCGGGGGCTGGTTGTCACCGCAGGAGGCGGCGGTGGTGCCGGTGAGGACGACGACGGCGGTCAGGGCGGTGAGCAGGCGGGGCCGCGTAGCCCTGGGAGGACGCGGCGAGTGGGTGCGGCGCACCCATCGATCGTACGAGTGCTCCACACCCGGTCCGGAACTGCCGTGCGTCGTGGAGCGGCTACTCGTGGTGTAGAAGACGGTGACGGAGGGCCAGTCACCGTGCTCGTTCACCTCGTCGTCGGTGTACGTCGACAGGCTCGGTCCGGTCTCCCGTCAGCCGGCGGCGGCCCGGACGTACGCCACGCACTCGTCGTGCAACGTGGACCACTGCTCGCCGAAAGCCTGCTCGGCGGCCACGTCCAGCGTCCTGCGCTCGTGCACCACGCCCTTGAAGAAGGTGAGCACCCGCTGCGGCCCGTACCGGTCGACGAGGTGCCGGACGGCGAGGTAGCCGACGCCGTAGCTGGCGCCGACCCGCTCGGCGGGGGCGTTGTCGGCGGGGGTCACCCCGTCCAGTCGACCGTCCCAGCCGCCCCGTACCAGCCGCCGCACCTCGGCCATCCCCTCGTACCGGTCGACCGGCTGGCCGTCGGCGCCCGCGTACTCGGCCAGCCCTTCCACCAGCCACCAGGTGCTCTTGCCCGGATAGCCGCGCTCGGGCAGCGAGGCCGCGTGGGTCAGCTCGTGCCGGAGCAGGTCGTCGGCGGCACCGCTGGCCAGGCCGTCGGCGTTGAGCACCACCTCGTGGTGGCCGCCGCCCACGGTGACCGCGTAGCCGCCGGTCCACTGCGGTCGTCCGCCGCCGTACCAGCTCCGCCACTCGGCCCGCCCGGCGTAGAAGATCCGGTAGCGGTCCGGGGGTGAGCCGGCCGCCACGTACCCGTCGGCGACCTTGGCCGCAGCCTCGGCCTGTGCGAGCAGGCCGGGCAGCTTGCCACGCAGCGCCGGGGTGGTGGCGACGATGGTGCGGCGGCCGGTCGCCACGACCAGCTCACTGATCTCCCACGGCCGGGTGCCGGTCTCCGCCGACTTCGATTCCTCCAGGGCGAGCAACCGGGGTTGGTCGCCGTTCTCCCGCCAACGGGTGCCGATCAGCACGGGGCTGGGCCGGCAGTCCCGTACCGCGAAGCAGTACTGGAAGCGGACCGGCAGTCGCCACTCGCCCGGCTTGCCGAGGACCGGTGTGGGCAGCCCGCTGGGCTCGGCCCGCCAGACGGTGACCTGCAGCGCACGCAGCGCGCCGAAGCGGCGGCGCAGGTCGGCGTGCGCGGCCGGGTCGGCGACGGTGAGGAAGCCGGCCCGGTCTCCGCCGAGCAGCGCGGCGGACTGACGCTGGAGTTGGGCGGCCATCCGGTCGCCCAGCCTCCGGGCGACCGCGGTGGCCGGGTCGTCGGTCGCCGACGCCTCGATCCGGTCGATCGTGGGTCGACCGTCGGCCTCGCGGACCACCCCGAACAGCAGCAGCGTCGGCAGGCCACAGCCCAGGAGCAGGACGACCACCACGAGCACGGTCCACAGTGGCCAGAGCCGCCGCAGCGATGGCTGATGCAACCCGTCAGTCACCCGGCGAAGGGTACGACCAATCGGCCGATCGGACGAACCCGACCCACGCTGCGGACCGCCTCACGCGGATCGGTTCGGGTTCTTGGTGCGATTGATCAGGATGATGAGGATCGCCCAGACGACGACCAGGGCGAGGCCGATCCACGGGTGGTCGAGCAGGGCGAGCATCGCCCCGCCCACCACGAACCAGCTCGCCTGGAAGCCGTACCTGACCGGCGGGCGCAGTGGCACCCGGGCCCGGGGCGAGCCGAGCGCACCCCACAGCCCGGCGAGCAGCAGTGGCACCGCGAGAGCGGCGAGCAGGCGGCCGGCGGTGGGCACGTCCAGGGACCAGCCCCAGCGGGCCCCGGTGGCCAGCACGGCGAGCTCCAGCAGGAAGATCACCAGCAGGCCGAGCCCCCGGATCATGACTGCCGATCCGGCTGGTCGGCGGCGCGACGGGCCGTCGGCCAGGAGCGGAAGGCTACGTCCATGCCGGCCACCAGCTGATCGTACGAGCGGTCGAGCTCACGGGGCAGGCCGAACCCGCCGGCCGCCTCCAGCGAGATGAACCCGTGCAGGGCGCTGCGCAGCGCGCGGGTGGCGTCCACCGCGTCGTCGCCGGTGAGCCCGTAGCCGCGCAGCACCGCGTAGATCGCGGCGACGGCCCGCTCGCCGGCCGCCACGTGCTCCGGGTCGGTCGGGTCGGGCACCTGCTGTGTGGCCGGGTAGCGGCCGGGGTGCCGGCGGGCGTAGTCGCGGTACGCGTCGGCGATCGCGCGCAGCGCGTCCCCACCCGAGCGGCCGGCTGCGGCGGTGGTCAGCTCGGTGGCCAGTTCGCCGGTGGCCAGCGCGGCGAGCTTCTGGGTCAGCGCGTCGGCACCCCGGACGTGCTTGTAGAGGCTGGGCAGCGCCACACCCAGCCGGCTGGCGAGCGCCGCCAGGGTGAACTCCCGGTAGCCGACCTCGTCGGCGAGCCGGGCCGCCTCGCGTACCACGGTCTGCTGGTTGAGCCCGGCCCTAGGCACCGGCGCACACCGCCAGGAAGCCGGCCAGCTCGTCGGCGGTCCGCTGCGGCCGGTCGGCGTGCGGGTAGTGCCCGGACTCCTCGATCATGCGGGCCTCGGCGGTGGCGAACAGGCGGCGGGCGGCTCGCGCCTCGGCGCCCGGGTCCGGGAAGTCGGGGTCCTTGGCGCCCATCAGCACCAGCACCGGCTGCCGGACCTCGCGGGCCCGGTCGGTCCAGTGCGGCTGGACCGGAACGATCACGCCACGGACCGCGGCCATCCGGCCGGGTTCGCGCAGGTTGGCCACCATCGACCGGCGGTACGCGGCGTCGTCGGCCGGCCGGTGCACCGGAAAGAGGGTCCGGTGGAACATCCCGAACAGTCGGGGGCTGCGCAGCACGGCGGCCAGCACCAGTCGCATCACCACGTTGAGCCGCTGCTGGCCGACGAACGCGCCGATCTGCACGATGCCGGCGACCAGCTCGGGGGCATCGGCGGCGGCGAAGACCACCGCTGCCGCGCTGGAGGAGCTGCCGACGAGCACGGCCGGGCCGGCGTCGATGTCACGGACCACGGCCAGCAGGTCGGCGCCGACCTCGGCCGGGGCGTACGTCGACCAGCCGACGCTGGACTCCCCGTGCCCCCGCACGTCGACCGAGGCCACCCGGTGACCGGCGGCGACCAGCAGCGGCACCAGGTGCCGGAAGCTGCCCCGGTTCTCCCCCATGCCGTGGGAGAGGACGACCAGCGGCCCCTCCCCCCGCACCTCGTACGCGATCTGCCCGTCGCCCCGCCGCACCTGGCTAGTTGTCATAGCCATAAAGCTAACGCCATTAGCCAGTGTCGTCAACCCGGATACGCGAACGGGCCGGCGGGACCACCGAGGCCACCGCCGGCCCGTTCGGCCGTACCCGTCGCGTCTACTTCTTGGAAATCAGGGCCCGGCCGAAGAAGACCAGGTTGGCCGGGCGCTCGGCGAGCCGGCGCATCAGGTAGCCGTACCACTCGTCGCCGTAGGGGACGTAGGTGCGCACGGTGTAGCCCTCGCCGACCAGGCGCTTCTGCTCCTCGGGGCGGATGCCGTAGAGCATCTGGAACTCGAAGCGCTCCGGCCCCCGGTCGAACCAGCGGGCCCGGTCCTCGCCGATGGCGATCAGCCGCGGGTCGTGGGTGGCCAGCATCGGGTAACCGTCGCCGGACATCAGGATGTTCATGCACCGGACGTAGGACTTGTCCACCTCACGGGCGGACTGGTACGCCACCGACTCCGGCTCCTTGTACGCGCCCTTGCACAGCCGCACCCGGGACCCGGCCGAGGCCAGCTCGCGGCAGTCCGACTCGGTCCGGCGCAGGTACGCCTGGAGCACCGCGCCGGTCGACGGGAAGTCCTTGCGGAGCTTGGCCAGCACCTCCAGCGTGGAGTCGGTGGTGGTGTGGTCCTCCATGTCCAGGGTGACCGTGGTGCCCGCCGTGTCGGCCGCCGCGCAGATCGCCCGCGCGTTGTCGTACGCCAGCTGCTCGTCGAACATCTGGCCCAGGGCGGACAGCTTCACGCTCACCTCGGCCGGTGGGGTCAACCCGGCACCGGAGAGCATCTTCAGCAGCTTGAGGTATTCGTCCCGGGTGGCGTTCGCCTGCTCGGGGGTGACGGTGTCCTCACCGAGGTTGTCGAGGGTGACCGCCAGACCGTCGTCGACGAGTTCGCGGGTCGCGCGCAACGCGTCGTCGGTGGCGGCGCCGGCGACGAACCGGCGGACGACGTCCCGGGTGAAGGGGGCGGTCGCGACGAGCCGCTCAACCTGGGATGACCGGGAGGCGGCGAGGATGACGGAACGGAGCATGAGCCGAGCGTAACGCCCCTGCGTGGGCCTCTGCCCGGGGGCGGCGGGGGGGTGCGAGGCGCACAACTTCCCGCGCGTTGGGAGGGGCCCCTTGTACAACAAAATCCGTTAACAAGGGTCCCTTCCTTACCTCGGGGCGGCGGCGGTGGCGGCGATCGGCTACAACGATGCCGTGGACCCACGCCCCCGCCGCCGGCTCCGGTCGGCCTCCGTGCAGCTCGGCGCGCTCACCGCTCTCGCGCTCGCCCTCTCCGGCTGCAACATGACCTCGGACGACGACGATGACGACGACTGCGCCCTCGGGCCGGTGGGCGGAGGCGACACGGTCGCGCTGGCGATGCGGGTGCCCGCACCGGCCGCCGAACGCGCCGCCGGCCCGGAGCCGGTGGCCGCGGCCCTGCCCGAGCGCGGCGGGTTCGGCACCCACCTCGCCTCCTGCGGCGGCTGAGGTGCGCCGCGAGCGGGTCGCCCCGCGCCCCGACTGGGACGCCACCATCCGCGCCCAGGGCCTGGTCTACGTCGACACCGAGCTGCCCGACGGCGGGATCATGTCGTACTGGGACGAGACCGCCGCGTACGCCTTCGAGCTGGACGAGGTGCTGCGGCTGGAGGAGGCCACCGAGGAGCTGCACCGGATGTCGGTGGCCGCCGCCGAGCACGTGGTGGCCACCGGCCGGTACGCCGAGTTCGGCATCCCGGCGTGGGCGGCCGAGGCCGTCGCCCGGTCGCTGCGCGAGGGGCCGCCGACGCTCTACGGGCGCTTCGACCTGGCCTACGACGGCAGTTGGCCGCCGAAGATGCTGGAGTACAACGCCGACACCCCGACCGCGCTGGTCGAGGCGAGCATCATCCAGTGGTACTGGCTGGAGCAGACCCGCCCGCACCTGGACCAGTGGAACAGCCTGCACGAGCGGCTGGTCGGGGCCTGGGCGAAGATCGGCGCCGGCCTGCACGATCCCCGGGTGCACGTGGTCTTCTCCGACGAGGAGGAGTCCGGCGAGGACCACATGACGGCCGGCTACCTGGCCGAGACCGCCCGGCAGGCCGGCCTGACCGTCGAGCTGCTGCCGATCCAGCAGATCGGTTGGGACGGGCGGCGCTTCGTCGACGCCGCCGACCGCCCGGTGACCACCTGCTTCAAGCTCTACCCGTGGGAGTGGATGCTGGCCGAGCCGTACGGGCCGCCGGCGCTGGCCCCGGGCACCCCGACCACCTGGATCGAGCCGGCCTGGAAGCTGCTGCTGTCCAACAAGGCGCTGCTCGCCGTCCTCTGGGAGCTCTACCCCGGCCACGAGTACCTGCTCCCGGCGTACCTCGACTCGCCGCGCGGAATGTCGGAATACGTGGCCAAGCCGCTGCTCGGCCGGGAGGGCGGCTCGGTGCGCATCGTCACCGCCGGCCAGGAAATCACCAACCCGGGGATCTACGGCGACGAGGGCTGGTGCTACCAGGAGTTCCGGGCGTTGCCGCAGTTCGCGGGCAACCGGATGGTGCTGGGCAGCTGGATCGTGGACGGAGAGTCGGCCGGCGTCGGGGTACGGGAGAGCGAAAGTCTGATCACCGACGGCTACGCGCGGTTCCTGCCGCACTACATCGACGCGCCGCGCAACCCGTGAGTCGTCTACCGTTGGGGGCGTGAACTTCGACGCGTACGCCCGGACCGGCGTTGACCTGGTCAACGCCCGCCTGGACGACCTCGACGACCTGCGAGCCCTCTTCCCCGACGAGAACGCCTGGATGCGCGACGAGGTCGCTGAACGCGATCTCGTAATCTTCCGGCGGGCGCAGAAGCGCCTGCGCGACGTCTTCGAGTACGGCACCTCCGGCCGCGACGGCCACGCGGTGACCGAGCTGAACGCGCTGCTCGAGGCGTTTCCGGTGCAGCCGCGCATCTCCGGGCACGACTCCAGCGACTGGCACATGCACGTGACCAGCCGGGGCGCCTCCGTCAGCGCGGAGTACCTGGCCGGAGCGGTCTGGGGGCTGTCGGTCTGGCTCTGCGAATATGGCAGCGCCCGCTTCGGCGTCTGCGCTGACGAGCGGTGCGGCAACGTCTACCTGGACACCTCGTCCAACTGTTGCCGGCGGTTCTGCTCGGAGCGCTGCGCCACCCGCTCGCACGTGGCGGCGCACCGGGCGCGCAAGCGGGCCGCGATCGGCGAGCAGGTGACGGTGGCCGCGCAGGCGACCGTCGGCGCCGAGACACTGACCCCGGTCAGCTGACGCCGCACCGGTCGACGCCCGACCGGTGCCACGCCCAAGGGCGGGTCAGGGTCGGGCGTCCACCGGGGACGGTGCGGTCAGGTGCTGGCGGGCGAAGTCCAGCGCCTCCCGCAGGTCCGCCTCGCGCACCGCGCGGCTCTTCGCGCCCCGGGTCGCCACCTCGACGGCGACCGCTCCGGTGAAGCCCCGCCCGGCCAGCGAGGAGAGCAGCTCACCGCAGGGCTGGGTGCCGCGACCGGGCACCAGGTGCTCGTCGCGGCCCTCGCCGGTGCCGTCACCGAGGTGCACGTGCGCCAACCCGGCGCCCATCCGGTCGGCCATCTCCAGCGGGTCGCTGTGCGACGCCGCGCAGTGCGACAGATCCAGGGTGTACGAGGGGTACCCGGTGTCGGTCGGGTCCCAACCCGGCACGTACGGGACGAACTGCCGGCCGGCCATCCGCACCGGGTACATGTTCTCCACGGGGAAGCTGATGCCGCTGAACTGGTCGGCGACCGTCGCCAGCCCTTCGGCGAAGTTGCGCGCGTAGTCGCGCTGCCAGGTGAACGGCGGGTGCACCACCACGGTCGGCGCACCCAGGGTCTCGGCCAGCTCGGCGGACTTGCGCAGCCGCTGCCACGGGTCCGGGCTCCACACCCGCTGGGTGACCAGCAGGCAGGGCGCGTGCACCGAGAGCACCGGAACGCCGTAGTGCTCGGAGAGACCACGCAGGGCACCGGCGTCCTGGCTGACCACGTCCGTCCAGACCATCACCTCGACGCCGTCGTAGCCGAGCGCCGCGGCCAGTTGGAAGGCCGCCGCGGTCGGCTCGGGGAAGACCGAGGAGCTGGACAGGAGCACCGGAACGCGGGAAGTCACATCAGCCAGGGTAGCCCGGTCGGGCACGACCATCGTGACGAGCGCCGGCAAATCGGCCCTAACCGCCCGGCACGGGTCACATCGGTTCGAGTTGATCGAGGCGACGGAGGATGACGCCCTCCCGCAGCGCCCACGGGCAGATGTCCAACGACTCGACGTCGAGCCGGCGCATCACCGCCTCGGCCACCACCGCGCCGGCCAGCAACTGGTGCGCCCGGCCCGGGCTGACCCCCTCCAGCTCCATCAACTGGGCCGGCGGGATGTGCCGGATGAAGCCGATGACCTGCCGCAGCCCGGCCCGGGAGAGACTGCGCCGGGCCCACAGCCCGGCTCCGGAGGGCGCGGCCCCGGCCAGCCGGGCCAGCATGCGGAACGTCTTCGAGGTGGCCACCGGCCGCTCCCAGCCCACCTGTGTCATCTGGTCGACGACCCGGTCGAGCCGGCCGTCGACGTACTCGCGCAATTTCTCGACCGCCTCGGCGGACGGCGGCGCCGAGGTGGCCGGGTCGACCCGCAGCCGCTCCCGAGACAGCCGGCCGGCGCCCAGCGGCAGCGAGACGGCGACGTCCGGGTCCTCGTCGATCCCGGCGGCGATCTCCAACGAGCCGCCGCCGATGTCCAGCACCAGCAGCCGACCCGCCGACCAGCCGAACCAGCGGCGTACGGCGAGGAACGTCATCCGCGCCTCGTCCGCGCCGGAGAGCACCTCCAGCCGCACGCCGGTCTCGTCGCGGACCCGGGTCAGCACCTCGGCCGCGTTGGTGGCGTCGCGTACGGCCGACGTGGCGAACGCGATCAGGTCGTCGGCGTCCAGCCCGGCGGCCGCCGCCTTGGCCATGCCGACCGCCTTGACCAGGCTGTCCGCTCCCGCGTCGGTGAGCGCGCCGTCCGGGCCGATCTGCTCGGCCAGGCGGAGCACGACCTTCTCCGAGTGCGCCGGCCACGGATGGGCGCCGTGGTGCGCGTCCACCACCAACAGGTGCACGGTGTTGGAACCGACGTCGAGGACACCCAGTCGCATGGTGAAGACCCTAGGGCCAACACGTTTGCGCGGCTCGCCGGCCAGCGAAGGTGACCGGGCGTACGCTGGGCCGGGTGACGATGGAGCTCCGCGCACTGGTGGACGATCCCGGCGACCCGCGCAGTCGCGAGGTGCCGCTGGACTTCCCGCGGGAGTGGATCGAGTTCGCCGATCCGGCCGACGAGAGCCACCTGATCCGGGCCGACCTGACCTGGCTGCTCTCCCGCTGGACCTGCATCTTCGGCAAGGGCTGCCACGGCATCATCGCCGGCCGGGCCAGCGACGGCTGCTGCTCGCACGGTGCGTTCTTCACGGACTCGGACGACGAGAAGCGGGTCCGGGCGGCCGTCAAACGGCTCGGCCCGTCGACCTGGCAGCACTTCCGGCGCGGGTTCAAGAACTGGACCGACGACGACACCATCGACGGCAAGAACCCGGCGCGACGGACCGCCACCCAGGGCGCCGACGGTCCCTGCGTGTTCCTCAACGACGCCGACTTCGCTGGCGGGGGCGGCTGCGCGTTGCACGCCCAGGCGCTGCGCGACGGCGTGCACCCGCTGGAGTACAAGCCCGACGTCTGCTGGCAGTTGCCGATCCGGCGTGACCAGGAGTGGACCAAGCGGCCGGACAACACCAAGGTGCTGGTCTCCACGCTGTCGGAGTTCGACCGGCGGGGCTGGGGCGCCGGCGGGCACGACCTGGACTGGTGGTGCACCTCGTCGACGGACGCGCACGTGGGCGCGGAGCCGATGTACCTCTCCTACGGGCCGGAGCTGATCGCGCTGATCGGCGCGCCCGCGTACCAGCGGCTGGCCGAGCTCTGCGCCGCCCGCACGAAGCAGGGCATGGTCGCGCCGCACCCCGCCGACCCGACCTGAGCCGCCGCCCGGTGCGCACCCGCTTCGGATGACCGGCGGGGCGAGCCGGTGACCCGGCACGGCTTGGGACGAGTCAGCGGGGCACGCGGATGGAGTCGCGGTGGCTTGTCCCTCCGGCGCCTGTCGAGCTGACACCGAAGGGGCCCGCGCCGCGCGCGAGCCCCTTCGGTACGCCGGTCACGGCTCGAACTTGTAGCCCAGGCCCCGCACGGTGACGATGAACCGCGGCGCCGACGGCTCCGGCTCGATCTTGGAACGCAGCCGCTTGACGTGCACGTCCAGCGTCTTGGTGTCGCCGACGTAGTCGGCACCCCAGACCCGGTCGATGAGCTGACCGCGGGTCAGCACCCGGCCGGCGTTGCGCAGCAGCAGCTCCAGCAGCTCGAACTCCTTGAGCGGCAACTGCACCGCGCCGCCGTCGACGGTCACCACGTGCCGCTCGATGTCCATCCGGACCGGGCCGGCGGCCAGCGTCGGCGCACCCGAGTCGGCCGCCTCCGGGCTCTGCCGGCGCAGCACCGCCCGGATCCGGGCGACCAGCTCACGCGGCGAGTACGGCTTCGTGACGTAGTCGTCGGCGCCGATCTCCAGGCCGACCACCTTGTCGATCTCGCTGTCCCGTGCGGTGACCATGATGATCGGCACGTGCGAGCGCTGCCGGAGCTGCCGGCACACCTCGGTCCCCGACATCTCGGGCAGCATCAGGTCGAGCAGCACGATGTCGGCGCCGGTCCGGTCGAACTCGGTGAGAGCGGAGGTGCCGGTCGCGGCGACCGAGACCTCGAAACCCTCCTTACGGAGCATGTACGACAAGGCGTCGGAGAACGACTCCTCGTCCTCGACCACCAGAACGCGGCTCAACGGGGACTTCCTTTCCATTGCTGTCAGACCTGCCGTAGCCCGGCCGGACCGGCCTCGATCCCAGCCGGCGGCAGTGTCGCCAGGAGGTCGTCCGGTGGGCCGGCGGGCAGCCGGAGGGTGAACGTCGACCCACCACCAAGAGTGCTCGACACTTCGACCCGTCCGCCATGGTTGCTCGCTATGTGTTTGACGATGGCCAGGCCGAGGCCGGTGCCGCCGGTCGAACGCGAGCGGGCCTGGTCGGCCCGGTAGAACCGCTCGAAGATCCGGTCCACGTCCGTCGGGGCGATGCCGATGCCCTGGTCGGCGACGGCGATCTGGACGTGCTCGTCGTCGCTGCGGGTGGTGATGCGTACCGTGGTGTCCTCCGCCGAGTAGTTGATGGCGTTCTCGACCAGGTTCGCCACAGCGGTGGCGAGCTGGGTGTCGCTGCCGTGCACGGTGAGGCCGCGCTCGCCCTCGACGCTCACCTCCACCCGCCGGGCCGAGGCCGTGGTGCGGGTGCGGTCGACCACCTCGGCGATCACCCAGTCCACCGCCACGGGCTCCGGCGGCGGCTGCGGCTCGGCGCCCTGCAGCCGGGTCAGCTCCAGCAACTCCTGCACCAGCCGTCCCAGCCGGGTCGACTCGTGCTGGATCCGCTCGGCGAACCGGCGGGCCGCGACCAGGTCCTCGGAGAGGTCCGGCGTCTCGGCGTCGGCCGGTTCGGTGGCGTCCAGCAGGGCCTCGGCGAGCAGTTGGAGCGCCCCGATCGGGGTCTTGAGCTCGTGACTCACGTTGGCCACGAAGTCGCGCCGCACCCGGGCCAGCCGGTGCGACTCGGTGACGTCGACCGCCTCCACGGCGATGAAGCCGCCGCCGATGCCCATCGCCCGCAGGTGCACGCCGAGCGGATTCTCCCCCGCGCTGTCACGCCCCCGGGGCAGGTCCAGCTCGATCTCGCGCCGCACCCCGGTGCGCCGGACCTGCCCGGCGAGGGTACGGATCAACGGGTGTGCGGCGATCGACCCCGGCGTGCTGCCCGTCCGCAGCAGGCCCATCGCGCGGGCGGCCGGGTTGATGAGCACGGGTACGTCGTCGGCGTCCAGCACCACGACGCCGGCCCGGAGCGAGTCGATCGTCCGGCGGCCGAGCCCGACCTGCTGCTCGTCGGCGATCGCGAGCCTCCCCCTGCTCCAGCGGGAGCCGCTGCCCCCCGTCGACGTGGAGCGACCGTCCCGCACCGGCCGGAACCGGGGTAGCAGGAGGCCGGCGGTCAGCCCGACCACCAGTGCCACGGCCACCGCGACCGTCACCGCCCACTCCACCCGGCGATCGTAGGGTCATTGTTAACCTGGCTACCGCCCAGACCGGGACGAACCACTCTCACTTCCGCGAATGTTCACTCCCACGTCCGGCGTCGTTCACCGGGGTTCATCCAGGTGCCGCCGGTGCGCCCTACCGTTGGCGTCGCACCTGCTCAACCCCCTGCGCCGGCGGTCCCGTCGGCAGCGGCCGACCACAGGACGTGATGATGCGCGACGAGTTCCGGGCCGACCTCCAGATCGTCAGCCAACTGCTGGTGGACATGGCGGAGGGGATCCGCGCCGCCATGCGCCAGGCCACCCGGGCCCTGCTCACCGCCGACCGGCAGGCCGCCGAGACGGTCATCGAGCGGGACGCCGAGATCGACGACCTCTACCGGCACGTCGAGGAGCGGGTCTGCGACCTGCTCGCCCGGCAGGCGCCGGTCGCCTCCGACCTGCGTGCCATGATCACCGCGCTGCACGTCGCCGCGGACCTGGAGCGGATGGGTGACCTGGCCGACCACGTAGCCAAGACGGCGCTGCGCCGGCACCCCTCCCCGGCGGTGCCCGCCGAGCTGCGGACGATCTTCACCGACATGGCCGCGATCGCCGACCGGATGGCCGAGAAGATCGGCTCGGTGCTCGCCAAGCCCGACGCCGACCTCGCCGCGGAGTTGGACAGCGACGACGACGCCATGGACGAGCTGCACAAGAACCTGTTCGGCGTGCTGCTCGGCGACGACTGGCCGTACGGGGTGGAGACCGCCATCGACGCCACCCTGCTGGGCCGCTTCTACGAGCGCTTCGCCGACCACGCGGTCAACGCCGGCGAACACGTGGTCTACCTGATCACCGGGCAGACCTCGTCCTCCTGAGAACGAAGGAAGGGCCCCTTGTTAACGCCTTCGGTTCTAGGGATCGTTGCAATGCCTGACTTGATCAGGGGTTGTTGTGTTCGAGGTTC
>NZ_JBHSBO010000046.1:0-2792 GCF_042650685.1 Micromonospora sp. GCM10011542 | reverse complement strand
CGACGCCTCGACGACGAACTCAACCAGAAGTAGCCCTCCAGTTACCCAACACTCTCTGAGGCGTAACTGCGTGGTCCGGCCACCCCCCGGTGCCTACGATCGCAGGATGACCGATACGGCGAGGACGGCCCGCGCCGGTCTTCCCGAGCGTCCGAGTTTGGACGGGCTCGAGGAGACCTGGGCGCACCGCTGGCAGGAGGAGGGCACGTACGCGTTCGACCGCTCGAAGGAGCGCGCCGACGTGTACGCCATCGACACCCCGCCGCCGACCGTATCGGGCGAGCTGCACATGGGGCACGTCTTCTCGTACACGCACACCGACACCGTCGCGCGGTTCCAGCGGATGCGCGGCAAGGCGGTGTTCTACCCGATGGGCTGGGACGACAACGGCCTGCCCACCGAGCGCCGGGTGCAGAACGTGTACGGGGTGCGCTGCGACCCGTCGCTGCCGTACGACCCGGTGTGGCGACCACCGGCCACCCCGGTCGACGAGGCGGCGCGGCGCGACCCGACGCCGATCGCCCGGCGCAACTTCATCGAGCTGTGCGAGCGGTTGACGGTCGCCGACGAGCAGGTCTTCGAGGCGCTCTGGCGGCGGCTCGGGCTGTCGGTGGACTGGTCGCTGACGTACACCACGATCGGCCGGGTGGCCCGGGCCACCAGCCAGCGGGCGTTCGTGCGCAACCTGCGCCGGGGCGAGGCGTACCAGGCCGAGGCGCCGACGCTCTGGGACGTCGGCTTCGCCACCGCGGTGGCGCAGGCCGAACTGGAGGACCGGGAGCGCCCCGGCGCGTACCACCGGCTGCGGTTCAGCGGCCCCGGCGGACGCGAGGTGCTCATCGACACCACCCGGCCGGAGCTGCTGCCCGCCTGCGTGGCACTGGTCTGCCACCCCGACGACGAGCGTTATGCCGACCTGGTGGGCGGCACCGTGCGCAGCCCACTGTTCGGCGTCGAGGTGCCGGTGCACGCGCATTCGCTCGCCGACCCGGCGAAGGGCACCGGCATCGTGATGGTCTCCACCTTCGGCGACCTGAGCGACGTGACCTGGTGGCGGGACCTCGAACTCGACACCCGGGTGGTCATCGGCCGGGACGGCCGGCTGCTGCCCGAGCCGCCGGCCGGGGTGCCCGCGCAGCCGTACGCGGCGCTGGCCGGGCAGACCGTCAACAGCGCCCGCCGGGAGATCGTGGGAATGCTCGCCGACGCCGGCGACCTGATCGGCGAGCCGCGCCCGACCACCCACCCGGTGAAGTTCTACGAGAAGGGCGACCGCCCGCTGGAGATCGTCTCCACCCGGCAGTGGTACCTGCGCAACGGTGGTCGGGACGACGCGCTGCGGGCGGAGCTGCTGGCCCGGGGCGGCGAACTGCGCTGGGTGCCGGAGCACATGAAGCACCGCTACGACCACTGGGTGGGCGGCCTGACCGGCGACTGGCTGGTCAGCCGGCAGCGCTTCTTCGGGGTGCCGGTGCCGGTGTGGTACCGGCTCGACGACGCTGGCGAGCCGGACTGGTCCAACCCTCTCACGCCCGACGAGTCCGCGCTGCCGGTCGACCCGTCCAGCGATCCCGCTCCGGGCTACGACGAATCGCAGCGCGGCCAGCCGGGTGGCTTCGTCGGCGATCCGGACGTGCTGGACACCTGGGCGACCTCGTCGCTGACCCCGCAGATCGTCGGCGGCTGGGAGACCGATCCGGACCTGTTCGGGCGGGTCTTCCCGATGGACCTCCGCCCGCAGGGGCAGGAGATCATCCGTACCTGGCTCTTCTCCACGGTGGTCCGCGCGCACCTGGAGCACGGGGTGCTGCCCTGGCGGGACACGGTGCTCTCCGGCTGGATCCTCGACCCGGACCGGAAGAAGATGGCCAAGTCCAAGGGGAACGTGGTCACCCCGGTGGCCCTGCTGGAGCAGCACGGCTCGGACGCGGTGCGCTACTGGGCGGCCAGCGGCAAGCCCGGCATGGACCTGGCCTTCGACCCGGCGCAGATCAAGGTGGGCCGGCGGCTGGCCACCAAGCTGCTCAACGCGTCGAAGTTCGCGCTCGGGCTGGGCGCCGCGGACGCGCTGCGCGCCCCGGCGACCGAGCCGCTGGACGGGGCCATGCTGGCCGAGCTGTCCACCGTGGTCACCGCCGCCACGAACGCCTTCGACGCGTACGACCACACGGCGGCGTTGCAGGTGACCGAGGCGTTCTTCTGGCGGTTCTGCGACGACTACATCGAGCTGGTGAAGGAGCGCGCCTACGGCACCGGGTCGGGGGCCGACTCGGCCCGGGCGGCGCTGGCGTCGGCGCTGTCGGTGCAGTTGCGGCTCTTCGCTCCGGTGCTGCCGTACGTCACCGAGGAGGTCTGGTCCTGGTGGCGGTACGGCTCGGTGCACCGCGCGCCCTGGCCCACCACGTACGAGGTGGCCCGGTCGGTCGAGGGCGAGGGCGACCCGGCGTTGCTGCGGCTGGCCGGCGACGCGCTGAGCCAGGTGCGGCGGGCCAAGTCGGAGCGGAAGCTGTCGATGAAGGCGGAGGTCCCGCTGGCCGAGGCGCTCGGCCCGGCCGCCCTGCTGGAGCAGCTCACCCTGGTCGCCGACGACCTGCGCGCGGCCGGCCGGATCGGCAAGCTGGACCTGCTCCCCGACCGCACCCCGGAGCTCGTCATCGCCTGCGCCTTCTGAGTTCCGAAGGAAGGTGCCCTTCTTAACGCCTGAGGTAGAGGAAGGGCCCCTTGTTAACAGCTTCGGTTCTAGGGATCGTTGCAATGCCTGACTTGATCAGGGGTTGTTGTGTTCGAGGTTC
>NZ_JBHSBO010000045.1:0-87178 GCF_042650685.1 Micromonospora sp. GCM10011542 | reverse complement strand
CCCGGCAAGCGCGATCGCCTACTGAGGGCAGGAGCGGACGCCATCACCGAAGGCACGGACGGGATGGCCGAGCTGGCCAGGGCTCTACACCACGAACTGCCGAATTAGCCTCTTAAGGATCAAGGCGGCCCGCAAGCGGGCCGCGCCGGCCCGGCCCCGGCCTGCTGGCGACCTTCGGCCGGCATCGGCCGGGCCGGCCGGCCACGCTGGTGGTGACCGAGGACATGAGGGCTGAGGCGGGACGATCGCCGTCGGGGTTGCTCGCCATCGAGGGCGGGGCGATCGCTGCCGCGCAGCAGAGCTGCTTGCCCCTGAATCTCGGGGACACTGACCGCGTTCGGACGACGACGAGGACCGGGGTGTGACCCATCCCCGGGTACCCGATTCTCTACGCCGCCCAGCCGGCGTCAAGGGCGCTGCGCGTCGGCACGCCGATGGCCTGCGGCCACCCGTGACACCGACCGGGCGCCGCAGTCCTTGGCACCTATCCGGGGATGGGGGCAGACTGGCGACCCCCTTCTGCCTGGGAGGCTGGACGGTCTACGACTTGCCCGAAGAGGAGATCCCGCACACGGGGCCCAGTGCGCGAGGCTTCGCTTGTGCCCGCAGGATCCGATGTACGTCGATCTGGGTTCGAGGTCTGGCACGGGGCCGGCGGTGGGGGTGACGGCGGTCTTGCTTATCGGATCACCGCCGTACAGTCGGTCTCGTCGGGCAACAACGGCCGGAGAGCCATCGTGTAAAGGTGCATGCCGCTGCGCCATCGCGTGTCAGGTGAGGCTGAGTCGGCGAGTCGCGCAGCGGCTTCAGCGTCGGTTCCCCTCAGAAGAGTGCAACTTGGCTGCTGGTCTGCCGCGATCGGCGAGAGTGGCCATGGCGTGACCTGGGTCCGCCCGTTGGGTGAGCTTTCGGACGAGTTCTCCCCGGCTTGCCACGCCACGATCGCCATCCGCGTCGGCCTGTAGGTTACTGGCGGGCGTACGAGGTCGCTTCGTGGCAGGGACCGCAGGTGATCGGCAAGCCGTTTGATCAGCCAGACGCGCGTGCCGCTGGCGCCTGGTTCCAGGGTGGAGACGTGCTGCCCATCGCCGGCCAGGAGCGTTACTACGGTGGGACCGGCGTCAGGCCACTGCGCGTCGCTGTCGAAGGTACGGGATTTGGACAGCCCGGCAAGGTGGGCGTCGCGGTAGACCCGGCGGTACGCCAGACGGGTGAGCTGCTGATCCTTGACGACTTCCCGGAAGCGGAACTCGGCGAACTCGGTCGCCGTGGTCAGTACGCGCCCGTCCCCGTATACAGAAATGTCGGGGACCGGGCGAATGGACTGGGGCCCCATGCCCTGGACGAACTGGATCCGCAGTACGAGCGCGTCCGGATCGCGTGGTGGCTCGGGTCCCCACCAAACGTAGTGATGACCTGTGGCGAGGATCCCCACCGCCACGAAAGCGGCAAGGGCACCCGAGATGAGTAGGCGTCGCGTCCGGGACTTCACGAAAGGCTATGACGGCCCAGGCGCCTGCCCGGTTCCTCGGGTCCATCAGATCGCCGGATCGCCGGATCGACGGCCCGGCCCCGATCCGATCGTGTTCAAAGCGCAAGCTGATCATGCGGTGCATCGGCGAGGACCACACATGTGCCATTAGCGTGCCATTGAGCCAGGACAGCAGGGGCCGGCCGAGGCCACGAAGACCGACGAGAGCAGGCCGCCAACCCAGCAGGCAGGCGGAGATCGACAATTCCCAAGCTGACAGTCTGGGAGCCACGCGGGGGAGCCACCGGGGCGGACTGGACCGGACGGGACGGGACCGATCGAGTTGCCGAGCGCTTGAGGACCAGGACCAGGCGGACGGCATCGGACGGCCTTGGCATGCTCTTGGGAATCTACGGATCAGACGGTCAGCGCCGGCCGGTCATACAGCCATCGATACAGCCAAGGACAGCGGCAGTGGCCGACGATGCCCGACAACCACGGACGGGTCGAACAGGGGTGCGATGCCCTAACCAGTCATCCGCGATCTTCTTCTAACCCCCAGGCCACTCCTGCCGCCGGCGCCGCCGCTTGACAACCGCCATTGAGACTCGTCCGGTAGGGCGCTCCACCTTGTCCTTCGAGGATCGTGAACGCGGCCCAGAACAGCGCTAGGACTGGCACCGAAGGGACTGCTCGACGCCTACCCGCAGACGGCTACGACGGTTTCGTCGGCACGCCAGCCGCCCAGGCGCGGAACGTAGCGTCCAGGGAGTCGACCAGCCGGTCGAACGTCTCGTCGAGGGACTGCGGCAGCCCGAACCCGCCGGCCGCCTCCAGGGTCACGAACCCGTGCAGGACCACGCGCATCGCGCGTACCGCGTGGATCGCGTCGTCCCCGGTGATGTCGTAGCCCCTCAGCAAGGCGAGCAGCACCTCGACCGCCGCCCGCCCGACGACCAGGTGCTCGGCGTCCGCCGGGTCCGGTGCCCGGACGGCGGCGGCGGCGCGGCCGGGATGCGCGAGCGCGTACTCGCGGTACGCCCGTGCCGCCGCGTGCAGGGCGTCGCGACCGGACCGGCCCACCGTGGCGGTGGAGATCGCTACGGTCAGCTCCCGCACGCCGAGCACGGCCACGTCGCGTTGCAGCCCGGCCAGGCTGTCGATGTGCTTGTAGAGCGCGGGCAGGGAGACGTTCAGTCGCTTCGCGACAGTGGCCAGAGCGAGCCGGTCGAAGCCCACCTCGTCGGCCACCGTCGCGGCCTGTGCGACCACGCGGTCGCGGGTCAGACCCGAACGGGGCATTACCGCAGCCTACCGACCGGTCCGACGCACGAGCAGGCCCGCCGTCGTCACCCAGACCAGCAGCAACGGCAACGACACGTACGCCGCCAGCGCCGCGGTGCTCATCAGGAACAGATAGCCCACGCCGGAGGCGACCAGCGTGACGGCGAGCGCCAGTCCGAGGTACCCGAACCAGTGGGGCAGAATGGCGGCGCGCCGGGCCAGGCCGGCACCTGCCAGCGCCATCGCGGCTAGCACAAACATCTTCAGCCCGTCGAGCCGGTTGACCGTCTCGAAGAGCGCCCCGGCGACGTCGGCATGGCCTCCGGGCGCCGCCCAGCCGGCGAGCGTGACGCCCAGCGCGCACTGCACCAGCGAGATGCCGGCCGCGACCAGGCCCGTGCCGGTCAGCAGCCGGGAACCTCGGTGTTCGCCCACGGCCCGGCCCAGCAGCACGACCACCACGGCCAGGAGGACCGCGGCGACGCCCTCGGTCAGCACGTACTGCGTGATCGAGGCGACCTCGTGGCCGGCGGAATCCGCCACCAGCGCCGCGCCCGTGGAGGTCACGTCGGTGGAGGCGGACGCGACGGTCAGGCCGGCGATCCAGGCGAGCGAGTAGCCGACGCCGGCGAGCACGGGGGCCACGCGCCGCCGGGGCGGCGTCGAGGTGGATTGCCGTGACGCGGCGGCGTCGAGGTTGGTAAGGGACGACAGCATGGCCATGACCAGCTCCTGACGGCTTGTTAGTGGAGTTAACCTAAAAGTTAGGCTCATTAACCTCGCGTGTCAAGTCGCCCCACGAGGGGCCTTTGGGAGCCACGCGTGGAGCCACCGGGGCGGACTTGACCGAGCCGTCGAGGACCAGGACCAGGCGGACGGCGCCGGCTCGGGCCGCCTCGATCGGCAAGATCATCGGGACCACATCGGGACCACCTGAGGCCGCAAACTGGTGTCAGGCAACGGAAGTCGATCCGAGGTGACAGCAGGTCAAAGGCCGCCTACACCCCCGATGTCCCATGATCGCGTTTTTGGGGTTCGAGTCCCCTGGCTCCACCAGCACTTTCCACGGTTGACCTCGGTCCCGAATGCACGCCGTCTCCTCCTCGCCCGGCACGCGATCGATTGCCGGGGCAGCCTGACGAGTCCGCGTCGGCAGGACGTGCCCGTAGGTGTCGGCCGTCATCCGGATCGCGGAGTGCCCTAGCAGCTCCCTCACCGTGCGCAGATCTTCGCCTTGGTCAAGCAGGAACCTGGAAAAGGCGTGCCGCAGGTCGTGCAGGTGCAGCCAGTCCAGCCCAGCCGCCGCGCGGAGCAGCAGCGCTGTCCCGTCTGCTAGACCGCAACCGAACCACTCGTCACCGGCAGCGGGCCACGGACCCTCGCGACGGAGATCCGCCAGCACAACCTCCGGATCCTCCGCGACGTGGCCCAATCGGGGGTAACGTCCGGCGGTAGGAACAGCGGCGGCAGTAGCCGCTCCCGCTCCTCGATCACAGGGGCGTTGATCCGGTCTTGGTGACTGATGGCCGGCGCGAGCCCGGGTGGCCCGGGGCCAGGACCAAAGCGTCCCCGCCGTCGGGACAGAACACCGCAGACAGGACAGACAAGGAGTGGGTACGATGCACGTCAATCTTGAGGTGGTCACGCTCCCGGTGTCGGATGTCGACAGGGCGCTGGAGTTCTACCGGGATCGCCTGGGCTGGCGACTGGACGCAGACATCAAGGTCAGCGACGACGTCCGCGTCGTGCAACTGACCCCGACTGGTGACGGCCATACGTCCATCGCGTTCGGCAAAGGCCTGCCGATAGCCGCTGCACCGGGGTCGATGCGGCACCTAGAGCTAGTGACCTCCGACGTCGTGGCCACACGGGAGGAGCTGGCCCAGCGGGGCGTCGACGTCACCGAGGTCTACCACGGCCCCGGCGGCGCTTTCTGGCCCGAGGCGCGCCAACCCGGCCCCGACCCCGAACGTACGAGCTACAACTCGTACGCCTCATTCCAGGACCCGGACGGAAACGGCTGGACGCTGCAGGAAATCACTACCCGCATGCCGGGTCGCGAGGCCCGTTCGTGACAGAACAAGCCGCGTCGTTGCTACATTGCCTACCGCCTGCTTCCTGAGACGGGCCATCCACGGGCCACAAGCCGATGTCATCGGGGGCTACGTGAGGCCGCCTACGGCCGAGGCGAGCAGGAGAAGCGGCGCACGTCGAAGCGATATTGTGCGATTCCCAAGCTGAAAGTCGGCGGCCCGCGTCCGGTGGGATGGGCGATGGCGGTCAACGGCGGTCAGCTCCTGGACGTGGCAGCCAGCGTGGCGGCGCAGGTCGAACCAGGTCATTGCCGAGCGGCTTCCGCCCGTGTCCACCGTGCGCAGCTCCTCGCACTGGTCGAGCAGGAACGTGGCGAACCCGTGCCGCGGATCGTGCAGGTGCAGCCAGTCCAGACCGCCCGCCGCGCGCAGCTGCTCGAACCGCCGGTTGACGTTCCACGGCTCCATCGCCGTGCGGCCAGTGCCCTAGTGGACCGGGTGAACGACGCCTACCATGAGCCGATGATCGGGCAAAGCCAGCGACGCGTTCCTATGCCGGTCGCCGCCGCCGCCGCGATTTTGCTAGTGGGGGCCGCACTCCCGGCGTCGATGATGTTTGCGAATGGTCCATCCATGGCCACCGGGTTGATAGGGGTACTTCTTCTCCTGGCGTTGGCCTACGGCCTGTGGCGTGGCAGCGGGCGGGCCCGGTTTTGGACAACCGTTCTCTCGACCGTCAGCGTGGGGTACGGCGTCGTCACGATCGCCAAGGCTGATGCGTCAGGGCTGCTGCAGATCGTTGGTGCGTCAGTCATCGTCGGTCTGTTGCTGGTACCCGCATCGTCCCGCCGGTGGTTTCACGACTTGCCGGCGGAGGGGTAGCTCTGGCTTGTTCGTCCCTGACCCGTTGGGCGAAGGTGCCCGAACGGCTGGGGGAAATCGAGAGCGCTTCGGCCCCGCAGCGGTTCCGTGACGGTCCGCAGATGCTCGCCCCTGCTCGAAGCGCCGGTGAGTGCGGTCAGCGTGTCTGAGTCGCCCAGGCCGGCTGCTGGGGCTCGTCGTTGTGCACCACGATGTTGGCGTGATGGGTCGGGCGGACCGTAGCGAAGTACAACTGTTGGGAGGGGATGTAACGCTCGCGCCAGCGCCGTTCGACTTCGGCCCGAGATGACACCCGGCGGTCTCGGATCACGGCACGATCCACGGTCTTCTCGAATGCCGTCGACACGAAGATGCGCAGGTCCCACCGATCAATCAGTTCCGGGCGCATGAGGAAGACGCCGTCGAAGAGCAGTACGGCCTCGGCTGAGGCAGTCATGACCGGCGGGGACAGCGCAGTATCCGCGGTGTGGTCGTAGACCGCGTGTTGGAAGCGTCGATCCCCGCCCGGGCCGAGCGGATCGAGCAGAACCCGGTTCAGCGCGTCGTAGTCGTGGGTGTCGTAGTAGCACCCTTCGGCCGAGTACTCGCCGCGCGGATAGCGCTGTGCCCGGGGGAAGAGGAAATCGTCGATCGTCGCACGGATGACGTCACGGCCCTGTTCGCGCAGAACGACGGCCAGCTCGTCGGCGAGGGTGGTCTTGCCGGCGGCGGGCGGTCCGTCGATGGCAACACGAGTCGGGTGTGCGACGGTGACGGACCCGACTGCCTCAGCCAGGCGGCCGATCATCTCGTCGCGGGTGCCTTGGTCCATGCCCTGCCCCGTCCTGGTCTCGCGAAGGTCGCCGGTCAGGTCCTTCGGCGTTACGCAGCTCAGCGGGCCAGCCGCCGGTGGACGGCCAGGCCCTGGATCGCTTGAGCAGGCTGGGGGCGCACCACCGAGTGGTGGAGCGCCCCCAGCAGGTCAGGCCAGCTGCTTGGCGCGGGTCGCCGTCACCGTCGCGGTGCCGGTTGTCGAGAGACCGGAAACCAGGTACGCCCGGTGAGTGCCGTCCGGCAGCACGGTCCACAGGTCCGGGGTGCCGTCGGCGTTGATGTCCGCGGCCTGCAGGGTCCTGATCGCGACGCCGGTGTTCCAGTTCGCCGCGACCTGGTACTGGGTGTGGTTCAGCGTGCCGGTGCCGTCACCGTTGTCGACCATGGTGACCCCGGTCCACAGGTACAGGTCACCGATGGTGGCGTTGCGCAGGACGAGCGCGACGCCGGAGGCGGTCTCGGTGCTGGCGATGCTCCAGTTCTGCCAGTCGCTGCCGCCGGTCGGGGTGGAGTTGATCAACGTTGTGGTGCCGAAGTACAGGCCAGGCGCGCCGAAGCTGGGGTGGTAGCCGAGCCGGTAGCCGTTGGTGGCGTCACCGGCGATGCCGAGTAGATCCGGGATGCCGTTGTCGACGCCGTCAGCCTGGAACGCGTTCGCCAACTGCAGGGGGCTGTTGCCGTTGGCGTCGATCAGATTCTCGTATCCGATCGTGAACTGGTTGTTGTACGGGCTGGCCATCGTGCCATCCCCGGCGCCGCGGATGATGCCGCCGATGCCGGCGGCGTCGCCCGCCGGGTAGTAGTACAGGAAATCCTGGCGGTCGACGCCGGTGAAGCGCCCGGTGAGAACCTGGGCGCCGTCGAAGTCGGCCCCGGAGGCGTTCCCGGTGACACCGTTGCCGAGTAGGCCGATGTTGGTGGCCGGGGTCTGCACCTGGCCGGTGCCGACGCCAGTCTTGCGGGACTTCACGCCGAGCGCGTACCAGACGCCAGAGCTGAGGCCGGTACCCGGGCCGCCGGCGGTGACCAGGTCGGGGACACCGTCACCGTTGAGGTCCTTATCGACCGGGCCGGCAGTGGCGGTGGGCGTGGGCTTCGCCGCGGCCTGGGCGGGCAGCGTCGGGGCGAGCGCGGTAAGCGCGAGCGCCACGGGTGCGGTCCAGGCGACCATGCGACGGACACTGATGGGATTCGGCAAGGGTTCCCCCGTGTGGTTAGGAGTTCGCCGTTCGGACGGTACTGGATCAAGGCAACCGTCACTACAGCCATTTCGCGCCCGCGCCTGGGTTCTCGTACTTGTCTGCCAGTTGAGCCGCCGACGTCCGGTCGATGTCCTCGCTCACGCTCGCCCGGCCGCGCACCTCGATGTACCGTCCAGCGTCGTTGCGGTCGAGCACGATCAGGCTCGCCTTGACGCTCTCTCAGCGTCATCGAGATGATCGCCCAATGGACGAACAGTCGGGCCCGGTCACGCTTCAGGTGTACTGCCGGGTGGAGGTGCTGGTGACCGATCCACGGGCCGTCACCGAGCGTGCGGTCGCCGAGCTGCGGGCGGCGGACGTCGACTGGTCCACCGAGGAGGATGACCTCGACACGGCGAGCGCGGAGTTGCGGGCGGATCTGGCCACCTCGCTGGCCGGCGTGGTCGACATCAGCCGGCTCGTCGAGGGTGTCTCCGGAGTGGAGTTTCGTGGCGGCCACTGCTGGACGGAGCCGGGTGCACCGCGGGACGGCTTTCTCCGCAGCTGACTGAGCTGGCGACCGTTCGCATGGTCGGGGCCGTCCGGGGTAGGAGAAACAGCAACAACCCCCGGAAGTGAGGTGTCATACCAATGCCAACCGCACGCGAGATCATGACGAACGACGTGACCTGCGTCCGTGAGCAGGACGACCTGCAGTCGGCTGCGAAGCGGATGGCCGACCTGGGGGTCGGTTCCCTGCCGATCTGCGGCGACGACAACCGACTCAAGGGCATGCTGACCGACCGCGACATCGTGGTGAAGGTGCTGGCCGAGGGCCGTGACCCGGCGAATGTGACCGCCGGTGAACTGGCCCAGGGCAAGGCGGTGACCATCGGCGCGGACGACGACGCGGCCGAGATCCTGCGCACGATGGGCCAGCACAAGGTACGCCGGCTGCCGGTGATCGACGGGCACGAACTCGTCGGCATCGTGGCCGTCGCCGACGTGGCCCGTTCCCTGCCGGAGCGTCCGGTGGGCGACCTCATCGAGGCCATCTCCGAGCGCAACTGACCAGTGTCAATCGCCTGTACTGAGCAGCGGCAGCCGCCAGAGAACCGCATGGCGTCGTGCCGATGATCGTCGTCGAGGCGGCGCGGTGGATGGCGGTGGCGTGCGCCTGCAGGGCGATGTTCTCGATCAGCTATGTTGCCCGGCGTGGAAATCCAGGTGCTGGAGGGTGCGCTCGTCGAGGTGCCGACGGGCGACGCCACGGGCGTGGACCGGCGTGCGTTCGGCGAGTTAGTGGGGCCGCGTGGATCCGGACGTGACCGCGGACCAGTCGCGCGCCCACGAGGACCCCAGCCTGATTGACGTTCTTGACCTGCCGCCCGGGCGCAGCGCGGTACGCGCGGGCGTTGGAAAACCCTGGACCGGTGAGGGCTGACCTCAAACGAGGCAGCCCTCACCGACCTTCGGCCAGCCGCCATGGACGCCCTGGCTTTCAGCTACGCCGGCGCGGTCACCAACGGTGACCGCCTTGGCGGTACGGGATGCGTCCGTGGCAGTTGCGTGCCCCGCCGTCGGCACGAAGTAGCCGCCCACGCAGGTCAACTCCAGCATCGTGAGCCTGGACGACGATCAGGTAGCTGCAGTTGAACAAGTGGCGACGCACATACGCCACGGCACAGCTCGGACACTGTCGAACAGTGGCGAAACAACAGATGTCTGCCTGATGCTCCGTTCATGCACCTCAAGACCATGAAGCGAACCCTGCTCGCACTGGGTCTGACCACCGCACTCTCCGGAGTCGCGGCCGTACCCGCCTCGGCCGAAACGGGCACATCGAACACCGTCAGCGCGGCACAGTGGCAGTCGATAGGCCCCAACGCCAGCGGTGGCCATCTCGCGTTTACGCCAGCCATGCCGTCCCGCGTGTATGTGCTGCCTGACCGGGGCTGGCGGGTCCACCGCAGCGACGACCACGGTCTGACATGGCTGCCGCAGGCCAAGTTCGAGATCCCCGACGCCAGAGGACTACGTCTGGCAGCCGACCCCCATGACCCGGACGTCGTCTACGTGGCGGGGACCGTTGCGGGCAGTTGGGAAGGCTTTCTGCTGCGCAGTGACGACGCCGGCCGGACGTTCGATCCGGTGCTGAACAGCCCCACCCAGATTTCCGATGTCGTGGTGTCGCCTACCGGGCAGTACGTTTTCGCGGCCGGTGATGCAGGGGTCTTCGCCAGTTCCGACCAGGGCCTGCACTGGCTGGAGCTTCCCGGCTCGCCGAGCGGGGCGACCCGCCTCGCACTCGAGGGCCAGGATTTGTTCGTCGGCACGCGCAACGGCATCTACCTCGTCGAAAACGCGCTCGGAAACGCCGGCCCGGCGCAGAGACTGTCGGTTCCGGGCGATCTCTCGGTGGAGATGTTGTCGGTGCGCGGGTCGGTCCTGGTCGCCTCCAACCAAGCCACTGGCGCGGTGATGTCCACCGACCGCGGCCGCAGCTGGGCCAAGCTGTCGGGGCCCTGGGGTGCCGACGATTCGGTGCTCTACACCGGTCTGACCGCGACCGGCGAGCTCCAGGTGCAGACGATTGCGAATACGGCCGACGGGACGGGCAAGCGCAACTTGTGGGTGACCAGTGACCTCGGTCGGACGTGGACCCCCAAGCCGAAAGCGACCAGCAGCGTCGACGCCTACACCGACACGGGCAGCTTTCCGGACCGCCCGTACGAGCAGGTCGTGGCGGCGGGCGGCGCAGGAATCTACACGACTCGGGATTCGACTCGCTTCCAGCGCATCGGCGTGCCTGACGCCCAGGTCAACACGCTAGCCGTCTCGGGCTCCGCGCTTGTCGCCGGCACGGCCGTCGCGGGTAGCTACCGCTCCACGGCACCTCTGGCCGAGAACCTCCAGCCCGGCTACCAGGAGTGGGGGTGGACAGGGCAGGTGACCAACATCTTTGGCAACGAAATCCATGCGCTGGCTACCGTAAAGGGCCAGAGCGGAGGCATGCTGAGGACGCGTGGCGGCCTCTGCGGGGGCGACTGCTTCGCCCTGGAGCGCTCGGCCAACGGCGGGGCGAGCTGGCGGACACTGGATGTCGTGCCCGGCGTGTCCTGGTCGCTGGCTGTCGACCCCCGCGATCCGTCGACGATCTACGCGGCGTCCATGCACCCCGCCGTAGGCGTGTATGCCAGCCAGGACGGCGGCGCGACCCTCACGCTGCACCAGTTCCCGGAGATGCAGGGCGTGGAGTCGGTCACCGTTGACCCTCGGGCTGACGGTGCCTTGTGGATTGGCGACCTGACCGGCCTCTACCGCAGCACGGATTCCGGCGCAACCGCGGTCAAGGTGTTCGACGGAGAGGTTGTCCGGGTTGCGGTCGACCCCGCTGATCCCAACCACATCGTGGCGGTCGGAACCAACATGATCAAGGTGAGCCACGACGGCGGCGCGTCGTTCAGCGACGCCGACATCCCCGGACTGGTCTACAACGACGTCACCTTCGCACCGGACGGGACGATGTTTGCCGCTTCGCGTGACATGTATGAGCCCGGTCAGGGCGTGTTCCGCAGCGACGACGGTGGCGTTCACTGGAGCAACGCTTTCTCCGCGCAGCTCGTCGATCCTGACGTGCGCTCGGTGCTGGTCTCGCCCGACGGCCACTGGCTGTTCGCGGGCACGGGAAGCAGCGTTTACCGGCTGGCGCTGCGCTGACTCACCCCGCAACAGCGGCATGCGCCGAGCACCTCCCGTCCACGCCGGACGGGAGGTGCGGCATCGCAACGACCGGCCCGATTTTCGGATCTTGTGGCTTCCGTCCGTGTCGGGCGAACGCGGGACCTGACCGAGCTCGCGTTCGCCCGATCCACGGCTTCGCCGACAAAGCGCTACAGCACCAGAGGTCTCCCGGCCGAGCCGCACCGACGGGCATCGGGCCCGTCACCCCGAACGCGCTGACCAGCAGGCCGGTCGCCCCCGCCCGGACCAGCTCGCCGGCAGCGGCCACGGCCACGCGACAGGACCACCCAGGCGCTGCGCCGGTTGCAGCGGGGAGAGCAGCGCCGCAGGAGACCGGGACGGACGGACCTCGGGAGCGGTCGCGGGCCCCCGGTCACGGCACGAGGGAGGCGGTCTCGCCGCGGGCGATGGTGCGGACCTGCCGCACGAAGCCGCGGCGGCGGGCCTCGTCGACGAAGTGTGCGAGCGGGGAGCGGAACACCGGGTAGTCGTCGTAGTGGATCGGCACGGTCAGCTTCGGGCGTACCAGCTCCACCAGGTCGGCACCCTGCCGGGCGTCCATGGTGAGCAGGATCCCGGCGACCTTCGTGCCGCCCAGGTGGATCAGCATCGCGTCGATGTCCGGGTACCGCTCGGGGATGGCGGTGAGCAGCGGCTTGTTCAGCGTGTCCCCGGTGACGTAGAGGCGGAACTCCCGCCGTCCGGCGCGTTCCACGTCGATCATCGTGCCCATGACGTCGGGCAGCAGCCGGTCCAGGGCGCCGGGGCCGTGTTTGCCGGGCATGGAGGTCAGTCGCAGCGTCCTACCGTCGCGGTGCAGCTCCCGCGAGGACCAGGTCGCCAGGCCCTCGGCGGCCCCGAAGCCCCACCGGCGCAGCTTCCGCTCCGCCGCGGGCGTGGTGACGATGGGCAGCGTCCGGTCCAGTTCCCGGCGGGCCACCCGGTCGAAGTGGTCACCGTGCAGGTGCGACAGGAGCACGGCGTCCAGCTCCGGCAGTTGGGCGATGCGCAGCGCCGGGTCCGTCCGCCGGCGCGACCACAGGCCCTTGCCCAGGTACGCCCGCTGACCCCGGTGCAGGAAGTTCGGGTCGGTGAGCAGGGTGAACCCGCCGATCCGCAGCACCGTCGTCGCGGTGCCGATGAACGTGACCTCCGGCCGCTCCGCCACCATGCCCACCTCCTGCCCGCTGCGGTACCCCGGCGGATGGCGGCCATGCGGCAGATCGGCGGTCAGCTTTCCGTGTCGGCGGGTCCACCGCCGTCGGGCCGGGCATCGGCGGGCGCTGGCGATGATTCGGACCAGCTCTGCGGCAGGCGCTCCATCAGCTTCGTGAGCGCGCCGTTGGCGAAGGTCGCACCGAGTGCGGTGCCGGCGCCGATGCTCCAGCCGACCGGTCCGAGCGGGGTGCAGCCGAAGAACTGGCTCAGCCCCGGGGTCTGCACCACCACGACCAGCGCGCCCAGCGAGGCCGCGGTGGAGGCCAGCACCGCCGGGCTGGTGCCACCGGCCAGCACCGTCTGACCCAGCTGGGTGCCGACCAGGGAGACCAGCGCGACCGTGCCGGCCCGTCGGGGGCGACCGGTGTAGCGGGCCAGCGTCCAGCCGGCGGTGGCGCCGAGCGTGGTGGCGGCGGCGCGCAACCCGATCTCCCGGGTCAGCGTCTCGCCGAGGGAGGTGTCCGGCCCCTCCCGCAGCAGGCCGTCGGTACGGTCCGACGCCGGCGGTCGGATCGCGATGGCCAGCGCCGGCGCGAGGTCGGTGAGCAGGTTGACCAGCAGCAGTTGCCGCCCGGTGAGCGCGGACCGGCCGGTGACGGCGGCGGTCAGCACGCTGAACGCGATCTCGCCGAGATTGCCGCCGACCAGGATGCTCAGCGCGTGGCGGACCGACGACCACATCGCCCGGCCCTCGACCAGGGTGGCGATGATGGTCTCCAGCCGGTCGTCGGTGACCACCAGATCGGCGGCGGCGCGTGCGGCCGGGGTGCCCCGTTGACCGAGGGCGATGCCCACGTCGGCCAGCCGGATCGCCGGGGCGTCGTTGGCGCCGTCGCCGGTCATCGCCACGGTCCGCCCGCACTTCTGCAACGCCTGGATGATCCGTACCTTGTGCGCCGGGGTGCAGCGGGCCACCACGTCGGTGGCGGCCAGCCGCTCGGCGAGCGCCTCGTCGTCCAGCTGGTCCAGCTCGCCGGCCGTGACCACCCGCTGCTCGTCGTGCTCGCTGATGGTGGCCGCGATCGCCTCGGCGGTGGCCGGGTGGTCACCTGTGATCATGATGGTGTGTACGCCGGCCTGTCGGATCCGGCGGACCGCCGGGGCGGCGCTCTCCCGGACTCCGTCGGCGAGGGCCAGGAAGCCCACGAAGGTCAGCTCCCGCACGTCGCCGTCGCTGACGTCCGGCCCGTCCACCCGGCACTCGGCGACGGCCAGGATCCGGTGGCCCGCCCCGGCCCGGTCGGCCAGCAGCCGGTGCAGCTCCTCGCGGCCGGCGTCGTCCAGGGGCTGCTGGTTGCCGTCCAGCCGGCGGGCCGCGCAGCGCGGCAGTACCGTCTCCGGCGCGCCCTTGACGCTGAGCAGCAGGTGGCCGCCCGTCTCGCCCACCGTCGCGTGGTAGCCCCGGGACGGTTCGAACGGCAGCCCGCCGGCCGCCCGCCAGTCGGTCGCCCCGGTCTGTTCCACCACCCCGGCGGTGGCGGCGCCGCGGCGGACCGCCCGGTCGGTCTGCAGGGCCAGCTCCTCCGGATCCCCGGCGGGGGTGGCCCGCAGGGCGGCGGCCAGCGTCAACCGGAGCCGGTCGTCCAGCCGGTCCACCGCGGCGTACCGGTCGCCGGCGCCGTCGCCCACGCCGGCAAGCAGCAACTGGCCCTCGGTGAGGGTGCCGGTCTTGTCGAAGCAGAGCACGTCCACCCGGCCCAGCGCCTCGATGGTCCGCGGATTGCGGACCAGCGCGCCGTGCTCGGCCAGCCGCCGGGCGGCGGCCAGCTGCGCCGCGCTGACCAGGAACGGCAGCCCCTCCGGCACCGACGCCACGGCCAGGTTCGCGGCGGTCGCCGCCGTCTCGGCCAGCGGTACGCCCCGCAGCAGGCCGGCGCCGGCCACCGCCACGGCGGAGCTGGCGGCGAGCGGAATGGCGGCGCTGGTCAACCGGCCGAGCCGGGCCTCCACGCCGCTGGTCGGGGGTGCCTGCCGGACCAGCGCCAAGCTGCGTCCGGCCTCGGTGTCGGCACCGGTGGCGACCACCACGCCGGTGCCGTGGCCGGCGGCGATCGTGGTGCCGTCGTACAGCATCGAATGTCGGTCGGCGACGGCGGCGGCGACCACCGGACGGTCCGTCTTGCCCACCGGCAGTGACTCGCCGGTCAGTGACGACTCGTCTGCCTCCAGGCCGACCGATTCGAGCACCCGGCAGTCGGCGGGTACCGAGTCGCCCGGTTCGAGGGTGATGACGTCACCGGGCACCAGGTCCTCCGCCGCGATCACCTGCTCGGCGCCGTCCCGGCGGACCTTGGCGGTCACCGCCGAGCGGGACAGCAGTTCGGCCAGCGACCGTTCGGTGTTGCGCTCGTGCACCGCCCCGATCAGCGCGGATCCGCCGACCACCCCGCCGACCAGAGCGGCGTCGACCAGCGAGCCGAACGACGCGGAGAGCACCGCCCCGGCTGCGAGCACCGGGGTGAGCGGGTTGGCCAGCTCGTCCACGAAGGCGCGCAGCAACCCTCCGGAGCTGACGTCGTTGCCGCCCGTGCCGACCCCGCCGTGGCGGCGGCGTGCCTCGGCGCTGCCCAGTCCGTCCGGCCCGGTGTCCAGTCGGTCCAGGACGGTACCGACCGGCATCAGGTGCCAGGCGGTCACCACCGGCGCCGGAGTGTCCGTCCGGTCGGGCAGCCGACCGGCCCGCCAGACACCGTGCGCGAAGGCGAGCGCGGCAGCGCCGTTCACCGCCGACAGGGACCGGCCGGGCAGCTGGGTCGGGGCGGCGGTGAACGCCCCCAATGCACCCAGGCCGGTGCCGGCCATGGACAGCCGGATGTTCTGCTCGGTCATCCGTCGGGCCACCCCGGCCGCCTCCACCAGCAGCGCCACCACCCGCAGGTCGGTGCCGACCAGCAGGTGGGCACCCCACGGCGGAAGGTCCTCCGGCCCGCCCAGCCCCAGGCCGCAGTCGGCGGCGCCGAGCGCCGTCCGGTCGGCGGAGGCCAGCATCACCACCGCGCCGTCGCGTTGCAGCCCGCGTACCGTGTCGGCTAGGTGGTCCCCGCCGGGCAGCACGGCGTCGGCGAAGCCGTACCGCTGCTCGTCCGCGCCGGCCACCACGAGCCGCAGCCCGGCCCGCTGTGCAGCGGTAGACAGGCCATCGACGCCCGGTGCGGGCTCCGGCTCGACCCGCAGCAGCGCGGCCAGCCGGCCGTCGCGGGCCAGACCGAGCAACTGGCCGCCCGCGGACCGCAGCCGGTCACTGTCCGGGGTGCCGCCCGGGTCGTCGGCATGCAACTGCTCCAGCGGCCCGAGTCGCCAGCCGTCCGCCCCCCGCGAGCCGGTCGGGTCGGCGGGGTCGAAGAGCGCGAACGCCCGCTCCGCCACCTGGTCGACGTCGGCTCCGGGCAGTGGGGCCAGGTCGGCCAGCACTCCGCGGTCGGAGCCGAGCACGGCGGCGTCCAGCACCAGCGTGTCGATCCGGTCGAGCTCCCGCAGCACGCTGCGGTCCATGGCGATCACGCCGCGCCGGGCCAGGATCCGGCCGAGGTTGGCGGCGTACCCCTCACGGCCGCTGCCCGGGGCCTTGGGCAGCGCGGAGAGGCCGAGCGCGGCGGCGCGCTTGCGACCGGCCACCGGCGCGGTCGCCGCGGCCGCCGCCGCGCCGGCGATCAACATCCGGTTGGCGTACCGCTCGACCGGGCCGTCGGGCTTGGGCCGGGGACGGTCGCTGACCGGCCACCGTGCGACGGCCCGGTCCGGGTCCCCGGTCAGCTTCGGCTCGGCGGTCTCCCACGCGTGCAGCTGGGCCCGCGCCTCAGTCCACTGCACGATCCGCTGGACACCGTCCAGCACGATGCCGGTCCAGCCGCCGGTCAGGCCCTGCACCACCGCCTCGGCGAGTGGAAAGAGCAGGTCGGCACGGGGGTCGGCGCGTAGGCCCCGGTCCGCCAGCGCGTGCAGCTTCGGGTGCAGGTCCACCGCCCCGAGCAGGCCGGCCACCTCACCCGGCACCGGCGCGAACGGCAGGATCCGGGTGGCCGCGGAGATGGTCAGGCCCAGCGCGTCGGAGGCCAACGCGCCGAAGGTGCGCGGAGTTCGGGGTCCCTCCTCCGGCGGGTGCGGCGGCGGAACCTCGGGGTCGGGCTCGTGGGGGCAGATCCGCTCGGTCCGGCCGATCGTGGCGATCAGGTCGCCCAGCTTCGGCTCCGGCGCCTGCACGGCGACCACCACCCGGCCCGAGGGTGCGTTCACCCGGGCCCAGGCCACCCCGGGCAGCTTCTCCAGGGCGTTCTCCACCTGCCGGGCCAGCCGGTCACCGCCGGCCTGGCAGACCCCGTGCACCTCGATGTGGTGCCGTCCGGGTCGGGACCACACGCGGCGCCGGGTCAGCCCGGCCATCCGGGCCAGCCGGGTCGCGGTCGATCCGACGGTCCGGGACGCCTCGGTGACCAGGTGCGGCACGCCGACGGACGGCAGCAGGCGGCCGGCGACGCGACCCGCCGCCGTCATCGAGGCGTACGGCCGGACGGGCTCCGGCCCGACTCCCCGCTACCGCTGCTGCTGCCGTCGGTCATCTCACCCTCCCACCGCGTCATGTCCGGGCGCCTGGCTTCCCGACGTCGCGTCCGTTATGCCCCCGGACCTGGGGAAGTTTCCGTCGTTGCCGACCGGGTCGGCCGAGAGGCGGGTCACGGCCGGTTGACTTGAATCCAGGTTGAGGTCGCAGGCTCGGTCCATGCCGAGCCGAGCGACCACCTGGACCGACGACCCGACGGCGGGCCGACGGTGACCGCCACCGCAGTGCCGGCGGCCCCCGGACTCTGGGCGCCCCGACTGCGCGCCATGACGGTGGGCAGCGTCGCGCTCATCTCACTGCTGGCGTTCGAGGCGCTGGCGGTCGGTACGGCCATGCCGACGGTCGCCCGCAGTCTGGACGGGCTGGCGCTGTACGGCATCGCGTTCGGCGGTCCGTTCGCCGCCGGCGTGGTCGCCATGGTGGTCTCCGGCATCTGGTGCGACGCGCGGGGGCCGCGCGCGCCGATGTGGCACGGCGTCGCCTGGTTCGTCGTCGGACTGGTGGTGGCCGGCACCGCGCCGGTGATGAGCGCACTGGTCGTCGGCCGGGTGGTGCAGGGCTTCGGTTCGGGTCTGCTCTCGGTGGCGCTGTACGTGATCGTCGGGCAGGCGTACCCGGAGCAGTTGCACCGGCGGATCTTCGCCGCCTTCGCCGCCGCCTGGGTCGTCCCGTCGTTGGTCGGCCCGGCGGTGGCCGGCCTGATCGTCGAGTACCTGGGCTGGCGGTGGGTGTTCCTCGCGGTGCCGGCGGTGGCTGTGCCCGCGGTGCTGCTGATCCATCCCGGTCTGCGGTCGCTCGGGAGTGCCACCGCGAGTCGGGTGGCGGCCGGCGCGACGGCCCGGATCGGCTGGGCGTGCGGGGCGGGGGTGAGCGCCGCACTGCTGCACATCGGGGGACAGCAGCGCGGCACGACCGCGCTGGTGGTGGTCGCCCTCGCCGTGGCCGGTCTGCTGGTGTGCGCTCCGCGCCTGCTGCCGGCCGGGTTCCTGCGGGCGGCCCGCGGCCTGCCGACCGTGATCGGGCTGCGCGGCCTGGCCTCGGCGGCCTTCGTCGGTGCCGAGGTGGTCATCCCGCTGCTGCTCTCCCGGGAGCGGGGGCTCTCCCCGACGGCCGCCGGGCTGGTCCTCACGGTCGGTGCGCTGGCCTGGTCGGCGGGTTCCTGGGTGCAGGGCCGCATCCCGGTCCCCGCCTCCCGGGCCAGCCTGCCCCGCGTCGGGCTCACCTGCATCACGATCGGCACCGCCACGGTGGCGCTCGCCGTACGCCCCGAGGTGCCGGTGGCCGTCGCCGTGCTGAGCTGGGCGCTCGCCGGCCTCGGCATGGGGCTGCTCTACCCGTCGCTGTCGGTGCTCACCCTGGAGCTGTCCGCCCCCGGCGAACAGGGCCGCAACAGTTCCTCGCTGCAACTGGGCGACTCGCTCTTCGCGGCGACCGTGCTGGCGCTCACCGGGGCCGTGCTGGCCGCCGGCAGCGCGCCGGGTCCGGCCAGCTACACGGTGACCCTGGCGGTGGCCGCCGGCCTGGCGCTGCTCGGTGCGCTGCTCGCCGGCCGGGTGGTGGTCGACGGGAGTGCCCGACCCGGCGGGTGATCGGCAGATCCACCCGTCCGGGCCCCACTGGGCCGGGAGGATGGGCGGACGATGAACTTCCTGACCGTCCTGCCGCTGGCAGTGGTGATGGTCGCCGGGACCCCGTTGGTCGTGGCGGTCTTCCTCGCCTCGGCGGACCGGCCCCGGGCCGCGTCGCTGGGCTACCTCGCCGGCGCCGGGCTGGTGGTGACCGTCGGCGTGACGGTGAGCTGGCTGCTCGCCCGTACGGTACGGGGGCTGGCCGGTGACACCATCGCCGCCGCCGGCCGCGTCGACCACACCGGCCCCGCCATCGACGGAGCCGTCCTGGCCGTGCTGGTCGTCCTGGCCGTGGTGGTCTGGCTGCGGCGGCGCCGCACCGGAGAGCCGAGATGGCTGGGCAGCATCCAGCGCGCCGGGCCGACCCGGGGTCTGCGGCTGGGCCTGCTGCTCTTCGTTGCCACGCCCACCAACGACCTGACCATGGCCGTGGTGGGGGCGAGCGTGGCGCGCGACGACCTGCCGTGGTGGCACCTGCTGCCGATCGTGCTGCTCACCGTGAGCATCCTGGCCCTGCCTCTGCTGGCGCTGCTGCTGCTGCTCGGACGACGCGCGACGCGGGTGCTGCCCCGGATGCGGACGTGGGCGCAGCAGCACGTCTGGGTGGTCGACGAGGTGCTGATCGGGTTCTTCGCCCTGCTGACCGTGGCGGATCTGCTCCGCTCGTGGTGAACCGCCGCACACCCGGTCACGGGTCACCCGACGGCACCGTCATCGAAACGGCGGCCCACGGGGCGGACGGCGGCGCCGGACGGTTCGGTGGGTCGGTTCAGGAGGCCGCGGTACCGCGGCGGAACGGGAGGACGTGATGAGGGTTCTGGTGACCGGGGCGGGCGGACGCCTCGGCGGTGCCGTGCTGGCCCGGCTGCACGCGGACGGGATCGCCGTCCGGGCGACGAGTCGACGGCCGCGTACCGGCTCGGACGTGGAGTGGGTGGTGACCGACCTGGCCACCGGGGACGGCCTGGCCGAGGCGGTGTCCGGGGTGGACGCGGTGCTGCACCTGGCGTCCTCGCCCCGGGGCCGGGACACGTACCGGGTGGACGTGTTGGGCACCCGGCGGCTGGTGGTGGCGGCCGGCGAGGCCGGGGTCCGGCACCTGGTCTACATCTCGATCGTCGGCGTCGACCGGGTGCCGATCCCGTACTACCGGCACAAGCTCGCCGCCGAGCAGGTGGTCGCGGCCGGTCCGGTGCCCTGGTCGGTGCTGCGGGCCACCCAGTTCCCGCAGTTCCTGGACGACCTGCTGACCGCCAGTGCGCGGTTGGGCCCGGTGGTCGGGGACCGGGCGGTGCTCGCCCAGCCGGTCGATCCGGGCGAGGTCGCGGCCCGACTGGCGGCCCGGCTGACCGCCGGTCCGCTGCGCGGCATCGAGGAGTTCGGCGGACCGCAGGTGCTCCGCTTCGACGACGCGGTCCGCGCCTGGCGTGCCGCCCGGGGTTCACGCCGACCGTTGCTGCCGGTGCGCCTCCCCGGCCGCCTCGGCCGTGAGCTGCGCGCCGGTGGCCTGGTCACCGAGGCGCTGCCGAGGGGCACCCGGACCTGGGCCGACCACCTCGCCGACACGTACGGGGGAACGGGCCGGAGATGAGAAGGTTCCCGGTTCACGTTCCGCCTACGGTGACGGCATGTTCGCTGTCGTCATCACCGTGATCCTGTACGTCTTCGGCTTCGTCTTCCTCTACGGCGTGATCCGGCTGGGTGTCCGGCACGGGCTGGAGGACCTGGAGGTCCAGCGCGCCAAGGCCCAGCGGGCCGAGGAACTGGCCGCCTCCCGTGATCGCACCTTCCTGCGCGAGAACGCCTTCCTCGCCGGTAGCTGACCCGTCGTTCGGGACGCGGCCCCGATGCCAGCGGGCGGTTCGGCGGCACGGGTGCGAGGATCGCAGCCGTGATGGGAACGCTGAAGACCGAACCGGCCCGTGCCCGACTCGACCTGCTCGCCGCGCCCGTCGCGGCGGCGATCGCCCAGTGGCCGGCCGACGCGCCGGTGGACGTGGACGACGTGCTGGTCGCGCCGATCGACGCCGACCTCGCCGACACCGCCGCCTTCTGCGCCGCGTACGAGGTGGGGCTGGACGTGTCGGCCAACTGCGTGGTGGTGGCCGGCAAGCGCGAGGGCGTGGTCCGCTACGCGGCCTGCATCGTCCTGGCCACCACCCGGGCCGACGTGAACGGGGTGGTCCGGCGGGCGTTGGACGTCCGCAAGGCGAGCTTCGCCCCGATGGCCGACGCGGTCGAGCTGACCGGCATGGAGTACGGCGGCATCACCCCGGTCGGGCTGCCGGAGTCGTGGCCGATCCTGGTGGACGCCCGGGTGATCGCCACCCCGCACGTGATCATCGGGTCCGGCGTCCGGCACAGCAAGATCGCCCTGCCGGGGCCGGCGCTGGGCGCGCTGCCCGGCGCGCAGGTGGTGGAGGGCCTGGCCAGGCCCGCGTGACCGGGCATCGGCATCTATGTCGTTGCACGTGAAACATCACGTGCCTCGATGCGGCGCGCTCGGGTCAGCGTGCGGCGGACTCGCGCTGCTCGACCTCGGCCAGGGCGGCCAGCAGGGTCTCTGCCTCCTGGGCGCCGGTGACCGCGTACCTGCCGGCCAGCACGAAGGTCGGCACGCTGGTCACCCCCAGCTCCCGGGCGGCGGCCAGCTCGGCCGAGAGCTGGGCGGACCGCTCGTCGGAGTCGAGGAACCGGCGTACGTCGGCGGCGTCCAGGCCGACCTCGCCGGCCAGGGTGGCCAGCGCGTCGCGGGAGCCGATGTCGACCCCACCGGTGAAGTACGCCCGGTAGAGCGCGTCCACCATGTCGGACCCGCGGCCCTGATCGGTGGCGTAGGAGATCAGCCGGTGCGCGTCGAAGGTGTTCGCGGCCACCGCCCGGTCGAAGTCGAGCCGCAGCCCGTCACCGGCGGCGACCTCGGTGACGTGGGCGAACATCTGGCGGGCCCGGTCCGCGTCGCCGAACTTGGCGGCCATCGCCTCGACCAGCGGGACCGGTGCGGGCACCGGCGACGGGTCGAGCTGGAACGGCCGGTAGCGGACGGTCACGTCGCCGTCGTACCTGGCCAGGGCCTGCTCCAGTCGGCTCTTGCCGATGTAGCACCACGGGCAGACGACGTCGGCGTAGATGTCGATCTCCATGATCGGTGGCAACTCCCCGCTCAGTCCAGTTGTTCCCGGACCTGGCGCTTGAGGCGGCCCAGGATGGCGGTGCCACCGCGCACCCGCAGTGGACTGATGGCCTGCGCCAGGCCCATCCGCTGGTAGAGGTCGTCCGGTACGGCCAGCACCTCCTCGGCGCTCGCTCCGGCCAGCCCCTCGGCGAGGATCCCCGCGAAGGCCCGGGTGGTGGGCGCCTCCGGCGGGCAGTCGAACAGCGTCTCCACGGTCCGCTCCGACGTCACCCGGGCACGCAGGAAGAACGACGTCTGGCACTCCGGGACCTGCTCCATGCCCTCGCGGTCGGTGCCGTCGGCCGGCAGCGGCGGGATGACGTCGGCGTACTCCAGCAGCATCTCCAGCACCAGGTCGCGGGGTGCGGCGGCGAACTCGTCGACGATCTCGGCCAGTCGGGCCGGCATGTCAGCCATGCGTCGAGGCTACCGCCGTCACCGCGCGACCCCCGGCGCACCGGGGGCGGCGGGCCGGGGGTCTGCGACGGGAATCACGCGGTGGGCGCCTGCTCGCTGATCTCGCTCAGTGCGCTGGTCGGATCGAGCTGCATGGCCAGGTCGCCGAGCGAGACGATGCCGACCAGCTTGCGGTCGCTGTCGCAGACCAGCACGCGTCGGATGCCCCGCTCCCGCATCAGCGCGGCCGCCTCGCCCGCCGTGCAGTGCTGCTCGATCATCACGACCTCGCGCGTGACGATCGAGCCGATGGTGGTGGCCGCCGGGGTGCTGTTCTCGGCGACCGCCCGGACCACGATGTCACGGTCGGTGAGCATGCCGGCGAGGCTGGCGCCGTCGGTGACGACCACGTCGCCGATGTCCGCCTCCTTCATCACCTTGGCCGCCTCGTCGAGGGTGGTCTCCGCCGGCAGGTACACCACCTGCTTGGTCATCACATCGCTGACCCGGTAACCGGTCATGAGAGCCTCCGAAGCTGTTTCCGCCCGTATCAGGATGTCGTACCCCGTGACGGGCCGGCTACACCACGCCGGGCCTCCCGCGCACCGCGTCGACCAGCCGCTCCACCAGGCCGTCCAGCGGCAGCTCGACGCGCCCGTCGTCGGCCCGGTCACGCAGCTCGACGTACCCGTCGGCGAGCCGGCGGCCGACCACGACGGTGCGGGGAATGCCGATCAGCTCGGCGTCGGTGAACTTCACCCCCGCCGAGACGTGGGTCCGGTCGTCGACCAGCACCCGCAGGCCCGCGCCGGCGAGCCGGCCGCCCAGCTCCAGGGCCGCGTCCACCTGCGGTCCCTTGCCGGCGGCCACCAGGTGTACGTCGCAGGGCGCGACCGCCGCCGGCCAGACCAGGCCCCGGTCGTCGTGGTGCTGCTCGGCGACCGCCGCCACCGCCCGGGACACCCCGATGCCGTAGCAGCCCATCAACGGCCGGACCGGCTTGCCCGCCGGACCGAGTACGTCCACGGCGAACGCGTCGGTGAAGCGACGGCCGAGCTGGAAGATGTGCCCGATCTCGATGCCCCGCCGGATGGTCAGCTCGCCGGTGTCGCAGGCGGAGCAGGGGTCGCCGGCCCGCACCTCGGCGGCCTCGATCGTGCCGTCGGGCGTGAAGTCCCGGCCGCAGACCACGTCCGTCGCGTGCCGGCCCGGCTCGTTCGCCCCGGTCAGCCACGCCGATCCGGGCACCACGCGCGGGTCGACCAGGTAGCGGATGCCCAGCTTGTCCAGCACCTGCGGACCGATGTACCCGCGAACCAGCTCCGGATACGCGGGCCAGTCCTCGAAGACGGCGACCTGGGCCGGGTGCAGAGCGGCCTCGACCCGCTTCAGGTCCACCTCCCGGTCACCCGGCAGCCCGATCACCAGAGGCTCGGCCCGCTCCGCACCCGGCTGGCGCACGCTCAGCACGACGTTCTTGAGGGTGTCGGCGGCCGTCCAGCCGTTCCGGCCACCCAGCCGGCGGGCGTTGGCCAACTCCACCAGGCTGGCGATGGTCGCGGTCTCGGGAGTGTCGTGCACCTCGACGGCCGCTTGCGCGGTGACGTCACCGGCGGCCGGCGCGCGGGTGGTGACCGCCTCGGTGTTCGCCGCGTAGTCACACTCGGTGCAGCCGACGAAGGTGTCCTCACCGACCGGCGTCGCGGCCAGGAACTCCTCCGACGCCGAGCCGCCCATCGCCCCGGACATCGCGTGCACCACCGTGTAGTCCAGCCCCAGCCGGTCGAAGATCCGCTGGTACGCGACCCGGTGCCGGTCGTACGCGGCGCGCAGCCCGGCCTCGTCCAGGTCGAAGGAGTAGGCGTCCTTCATGAGGAACTCACGGCCGCGCAGCAGCCCCGCCCGGGGCCGGGCCTCGTCGCGGAACTTCGTCTGCACCTGGAACAGCGTCACCGGGAAGTCCCGGTACGAGGTGAACAGGTCCTTGACCAGCAGCGCGGCCATCTCCTCGTGGGTCGGTGCGAGCAGGTGCTCGGCGCCGCGCCGGTCGGCGAGGGTGAAGATGTCGTCGCCGTACTCCGTCCACCGGCCGCTGGTGCGGTACGGCTCGGCCGGCAGCAGCGCCGGGAAGTGCACCTCCTGGTCGCCGATCGCGGTCAACTCGGCGCGGACCACCTCGGTGATCCGGTCCAGCACCAGCTTGCCCAGCGGCAGCCAGGTGTAGCCGCCCGGCGCGGCACGACGGATGTAGCCGGCGCGCAGCAGCAGCCGATGGCTCGGCACCTCCGCGTCGGCCGGGTCCTCGCGCCGGGTCCGGTGCAGCAGGGTCGACATGCGTAGCAGCATCAGCGCAGCCTACGGCCGGTGCGGTGCGATGGGCGATCCATTTGGGAGCCGCTCGGAGCCGTGGCCGCGGCGATGACCGGCCGCCGCGCCTAAGCTGAGTCGTGCTCGAAGCCGGCAGTCGCAAGCGCAACCAACCGGCGCCCCCACACGTGATCTTCGAGGCGCTGACCGAGCCGAACCGCGACCCCGCGCGGCCGTGGCTCCTGCTGCTCGACGACGAGCAGCACCCGCGGACCCTGGAGGCCCGCTCGCCCGACCTTGTCGTCTGGTCCTCGATCTGGCCGAAGCGACCCGACGCGGTGGTGCGGTTCGACCTGCCCTTCGACGGCACCTACGGCACCGATCTGCGCTGGACCCTGCTGCTGGACGAGCCGCTGCCGGATCCATCGCTGGTCGGGCACCTGCGCAAGCGGCTCAACGAGCTGATCAACGCGAACCTGAGGTACACGTTCGGCCAGTGATGACCCGCGCGCGCGGGGGCCGTACCGCCGGCCCCACATCGGGCCGGACAGATGACACTGGCTCAGCAACGTCCGGGGGGCGGCAACCATCGCTGCCCATGGTGACGTCTGGAGTGGCATCAAGCCCTCGCACCATGACCCGAAGGATCGGCTCGTGTGGACCCTGTGCTGAGTGAGTTCGACTCGTTCGTCCGTACCCGAACGCCGGCGCTGCTGCGCTCGGCCTACCTGCTGACCGGAGACCAGCACCTGGCCGAGGACCTGGTCCAGTCGGCGCTGGCCCGCACCCACCGCTCCTGGAACCGCCTGCATGAGAGCGGCAACGCCGAGGCGTACACCCGCAAGATCATGTATCACCTGCAGGTGTCCTGGTGGCGGCGCCGCCGGGTTCCCGAGTCGATGCCGGGCGACCTGCCCGAGCCACGCGGAGGCGACTCGGGAGCCGACCACGCCCACCAGACCAGTCTGCGGCTCACCCTGCGGGCGGCGCTGGCGAAGCTCTCCACGAAGCAGCGGGCCGTGCTCGTACTGCGGTTCTTCGAGGACCGCACCGAGGCGGAGGCCGCCGAACTGCTCGGCGTCACCGTCGGCACCGTGAAGAGCCAGACGGCCAAGTCGCTGGCCAAGTTGCGCGTCATCGCGCCCGAGCTCGCCGAGCTGTACCTCCTGGAAGGGAGCACCCGATGAACGAGCAGCGCCTCCGTCTCGACCTGCACGACCTGGCCGAGGAGGTCGACGCGGTCGACCTGCGGGACCGCACCCTGCGGACGTCCCGCCGGCTCGGTCTTCAGCGCGCGGTCGCCACCTCGGCCGCGGCCCTGGTGCTGTTCGGCGCCGCCACCGGGGCGGCCCTGGCGGTCCTTCCGGAGCGGCGCGTCGATCCGGCGCCGGCGACCAGCCCGACCATCAGCATCAGCCCGTCGCCCGCGACGGATCCGACGCCCACACCGAACCTCAGTTCTCCGCCGGTGGTGCCGCCGTCCACCAGCTCTCCCGCCACAACCGTCACCTTCGGCCAGCTGGTGTACGGGCCGTCGGCCGGCACCGAGGGCACGACCGCCTACCTCCACTCGTGGCGGCCGGGCGATGTCCCCGAACGACTGCTCCGCATTCCGTTCGACGCGGCACTGTCCAACGCGACGGTCTCGCCGGACGGCCGACGGGCGGTGTGGGTCGAGGAGGGCGGCGCTCTCTGGGTCGCCAACGTCGACGGAACGGGACGGCGGAAGCTGCGCGACGGGGTCGACAACAACTGCTGGTCACCTGCCTGGTTGCCGAACTCCCGACAGGTGACCGTACGACTCGACCCCGCCAACGGCGCCTCCGCCGGCGCGGGCCTACTGGATGTGTCGTCGGGGACGTATACGAAGGTGCCCGGGTTCGACGGTTGCCACGCCGTCTGGGCCGCCAACGGCACGATGGCCTTCGCGGACGGGTCGGGCGGCACGGTGGTCGTCACCGACCGCACCGGCACGGGACGACGCGCCATCCCCGGCCTCGGCGGAAAGAGCAGCGCGTACGTCTGCTTCGACCTCGCCAGCCTCTCCCCGGACGGAGGACGCGTCGCCCTGTTCCGGATCGACCGCAACGACCCGGCCGGGGACGCCGCTCGTGATCTGATCGTGAACGCCGTCCTCGACACCCGGACCGGCAAGGCCGTCACGCTCCCGCTAGGCGGCCGGCAGATGCGGCAGGTCTACTTCCAGCCGGACGGTTCGATGGTGGTGCGGGTACGCGACAACGACCGGTACACCCTGCTCCTCGTCGACGAGGACGGGACGAAGGTCGGGGAGCGGCCGGAACCGGCGAGTCTCCGGGACATGCAGATTATCAACGCGTTGGGCTGAGCGACGGGGGGTACGCGGGGTGGCCCGTTACGACGGGGGCGGGCCACCCCGGCGCGCGACCGATGACGTGCGACACGTCGTCCGATCGGCGGCACCCTCGATCGGGCGCCCGATGACAGACTGGTCGCCGCAGGCAACGAGTGGCGTGAGGGAGGCGCGGGTGCGCTGGGGCAGTTTCGTCGCGGTCGGGGACAGCTTCACCGAGGGCATGGACGACGCGTACCCGGACGGCACCTATCGCGGCTGGGCCGACCTGGTGGCGACCCGCCTCGCCGCAGAGGTGGGCCCCGACTTCCGCTACGCCAACCTGGCCATCCGGGGTCGGCTCTTCCCCAGCGTGGTCGCCGAGCAGGTGCCGGCGGCGGTCGCCATGAAGCCCGACCTCATCAGCTTCGCGGCCGGCGGCAACGACGTGCTGCGCCGCACCTTCGACCCGGACGCTCTGGTCGCCCGCTTCGACGACGTGGTCAGGCAGCTCCGCGCCGGCGGGGCCGACGTGCTGCTCTTCCGGTTCGCCGACGTGATGGCCCGCCTACCCGGGCAGCGGCTCGTCGCCCCCCGCGTGGAGCTGCTCAACCAGGCCGTCGGGGAGACCGCCGAGCGGCACGGGGCCATCCTGGTCGACCTGTACGCCGACGACACCTTCCTCAACCCGATGCTCTGGAGCACCGACCGGCTGCACCTCAACCCCGCCGGGCACCGGCGGGTCGCCGGGCAGGTGCTGGGCGCGCTCGGCGTGGGCTGCGACGAGGAATGGCTGCTCGTACCGGAGCGACCGCTGCCGAAGCCGTGGCTGGCCGCCCGGGGAGACGACCTGCGCTGGGCCGGCCGGCACCTCGCCCCGTGGATCAAGCGCCGGCTCACCGGCCGCTCCTCCGGCGACACGGTCACCGCGAAGCGCCCCTCGCTGAGCCCGGTCACCGACTGACCGTGCGGACCATCCACGCCGCCGCGCTGCTGCGGATGACACCGGACGACGAGCCGGTGCCCGGCCGGGCGGTGCTCGTGACCGGGAGCCGGATGGAGGCGGTCGCGTCGCTGGACGAGCTGACGGAGGCGTACCCACGGGTGCGCGTGCGGCGGTGGGCCGGCACGCTCGGGCCGGCGCTGGTGCACGACGGACCGCTGCCGCCCGCACCGAGCCCGCGCGAGCGGGTGCACGCGCTGTTCCGGCTCGGGGTCGCCGCCGTGCTCGCCGCGCGGGTGGCGGAGCCGGAACTGCGGGCCGCGGCCACCCGCAACGACGTCACGCTGCTCGACCGGGTACGGCCGCTGGCGCTGGTGCCTGGCGGACGGGCCGACCTGGCCGTCTTCGGCGACGACGGCGCCTGCCTGGCCACCGTGGTCGCCGGCCGGCTGGTGCACCGCCGGGCCTGACCCCGGCCCGGCTGCTCCCGCTGGTGCCGGCGGTCACATTCGCCGTACCCGATTCCCGTTGCCCGGTCGCCGGTCCCGGTTGCGGCGTAGCTTGGGGATCATGTCTGTGCCGAACGATCCTGATCCCCGCCTCCAGTCGTACGCGGACCCGCAGCGGCTGGTCACCACCGAATGGCTGGCCGAGCACCTCGGCGACGAGGGCCTCGTGGTGGTCGAGTCAGACGAGGACGTGCTGCTCTACGAGTCCGGTCACATCCCGGGCGCAATCAAGGTCGACTGGCACCTGGAGCTGAACGACCAGGTGACCCGGGACTACCTCGACGCCAAGAGCTTCGCCGAGCTGTGTGCCGCCAAGGGCATCGGCCGGGGTGACACCGTCGTCTTCTACGGCGACAACTTCAACTGGTGGGCCGCGTACGCCCTCTGGGTGTTCTCGCTCTTCGGCCACGCCGACGTGCGGCTGCTCGACGGCGGCCGGCAGAAGTGGATCGCCGAGGGGCGCGAGCTGACCCGCGACAAGCCGAACCGGCCCCGCGCCGACTACCCGGTGCCGCAGCGCGACGACACGCCGATCCGGGCGTACCGCGAGCAGGTGCTGGCGCACATCGCCGCGGGCCGGCCGCTGGTCGACGTCCGGTCGCCGAGTGAGTACACCGGCGAGACGCTGCACATGCCGAACTACCCGCAGGAGGGCGCGCTGCGCGGCGGGCACATCCCGGGTGCGGTCAACAAGCCGTGGAAGGCCGCCGCGAACGAGGACGGAACGTTCAAGTCGCCGGACGAGCTGCGTGCGATCTACGCCGACCAGCTCGGGCTCAGCCCCGACGACGACGTGATCGCGTACTGCCGGATCGGTGAGCGGTCCAGCCACACCTGGTTCGTGCTGCGGCACCTGCTGGGTTACCCGCAGGTGCGCAACTACGACGGGTCGTGGACCGAGTGGGGCAACCTGGTTCGGGCCCCCGTGGTGAAGGGCGACCAGCCCGGCGGCCTCGCCGCCTGAGCGGCTGTGGCCTGGCCCCCTGATGGGTGCAGCCGTCCCCGCGCGTCCCCCCGGCGCGCGGGGACGGGCTCACCCGGCCAGCGCGACCGTCCCGGTCAGGTCGCGGACCACGCCGGTGACCTCGCCGGTCTCCGGCTGCCAGCGCAGCAGCCCACCGGGTTTCGACCGGATCAGCACGGCGCCCCGGTCGTCCCAACCCAGCACTTCGCAGCAGGCCTTCCACCGGTCCCGGCCCAGGTCGAGCACGTGGGACACGGCGCCGGTGCGGGCGTCCAGCACGGCCACCCCCTCGGCCCCGTCGAGCTCGGCACTGGTGATCCAGGCCGCGCGGGCCAGCCGTTCGCCGTGCAGCCAGCCCCGGCCGTAGAACTCGTTGACCCGGTACGGCGACGGCAACATGCCGTCCGTGACCCGTTGTTCGGTACGGACCGCCCCGTCGCGGGGCGTCCGGCTGCGCAGCAGCAACCCCTCGCGCTCGCCGCCGACCTCCACCAGCGCCGCCTCCCGGCCGGCCTCCGGGTCGGGTGCGACGAGGTCCCAGGCCGAGACGTCCAGTGGAGTCGACGCGCTGGAGACCCGGTCCACCGCGTACGCGCCGTCGTCGCCGCCGACCAGCACCCGGTCGACGCTCCAGAGCACCAGCTCCAGGTAGCCGTGCAGCGGGATCCGGCGCACGCCCGCCGTGGCGAGGTCGACCAGGATCAGCTCGTTGGTCTGCGCGAACGCGATCGAGCGGCCGTCGGGTGACAGGACTCCCGGCTTGACGGCGGGCGCTTCGTTGCCGCCTCGATCCCGGGTGGGGGCCGGCGTGACCACATCGAGACTGCGTACCACGCCGTCGTCACCGAGGATCCGAACCGGACCGTCCGCGCGGTACTCCTGGTTCAAGGGCTGGAACAGCGCCAGCGCCCGCTGGACCGGCCGCGAGGAGAGCGCCACGGTCGCCGGGTTGGCGAGCCGGGCCAGCGGATCGGGTGGGTAGGTCAGCTCGGCGGGGGGCCGCTGCACCGGACCGGCGTGGGTGGGTTCGACGGTCGGGGCCACCGAGTGTTCCGGCGGCGGAGCGTTGGGCGGGCGTAGGGCGGCCACCGCGCCGCCGCCGGCCAGCGCCACGGCCAGGGCGACCACGCCGGCGGCCCGCCGGGTGCGCCGGGTACGCCGCGCGCGTTCCCATCCGGCCGTCGCCGGCTGGCTGGGCAGGACGTCCTCGACGCTGACGGTCAGCAGCTGCCGCAGACCAGGTATGCGGCGCGCAGCAACCGGTGCTGGTGGACCTCGACGAACGCCACGTAGCTGGCCCGCCCGTCGTCGGTCGTCACCGGTCGCATCGACCCCTCCTCATCCCGGTGGTGCGCCACCCCTTCAGCAGGCAGACGCACGGGGAGGCGGAAAAGGTTGGGTCAGACCCGGGCCGTCCCGGTCAGGTAGCGCTGAAGGGTCGGCGCGATCCACGCCACCAGCTCCTCCGCATCGGCGTCCACCATCGGCGGCAGACGGACGATGTAGCGGGTGAAGGCGAGGCCGAGGATCTGGCTGGCCACCAGGCCGGCCCGCCGGGCGGTCGTCGCCGGGTCGGTGCCGAAGGTGGCCACGGCCACGGTGAGCTGGTCGGCGAAGATGCCGCGCATGCGCTCGGCCGCGCCCGGGTTGGTGCTGGCGGCCCGCAGCAGCGCCACGAGCGTCTCGTCGCCCTCCCAGCGTGTGAGGAAGTGCCGGACCAGCGCCACGCCGAGCTGCCCGGGCGGAACGGCGGTCAGGTCGGGCAGCCGCAGGTCGAACTCGGCCGCCGCCGCGAACAGACCCTCCTTGCTGCCGTAGTACCGCATCACCATGGACGGGTCGATCCGGGCGTCGGCGGCGATGCCCCGGATCGTGGCCCGCTCGTATCCGTCGGCGGCGAACCGTTCGCGGGCGGCCCGCAGGATGGCGGCCCGGGTGGTGTCGGAGCGGCGGGGGCGGGTAGGCCCGGCGGCGGTCGTCATGCCCACAACCGTATGCCAACAAGCGTTGACATCCCATCGAGCCTCGCCCTACCGTGTGTCAACAACCGTTGGCCAACACACGTTGGCAAGATGCCGGAGGTGGACCGTGCTTCCCACGAGCACCGACGTCCTGGTGGTAGGCGCCGGCCCCACCGGCCTCGCCACCGCGCTGATGCTGGCCCGGCGCGGGGTCGACGTGACGCTCGTCGAGCGGGCGGCCGAGCCGCCGACGACGTCCCGGGCGGCCGTCGTGCACGCGTACACCCTGGAGGTGCTCGACCGGATCGGCGCGGCGACGCCCCTGATCGAGCAGGGCGTCCGAGCGCCGCGGTTCACCGTCCGCGACCGGGACCGGGTGCTGCTCACGGTGCCCTTCGACCGGCTGCCCTCCCGCTTCCCGTACGCGCTGATGGTCTCCCAGGCGGTCACCGAGGCGGTGCTCGCCGAGCGGTTGGCCGACCTCGGCGTCCAGGTGCGGCGGCCGTGCCCGCTGACCGGCCTGAGTCGGGCCGGCGACGGGGTGCTGGGTCAGGTCGACGGCACCTCGCTGCGCGCCCGGTACGTGGTGGGCGCGGACGGCCTGCACAGCACGGTCCGAGAGTTGGCCGGCATCGGCTTCACCGGCCCCAGCGACGAGGAATCGTTCGTGCTCGCCGATGTCCGGGTGCGCAGCGCCCTGCCCCGCGACGAGGCTTCGCTCTTCCTGGCCCGTTCCGGCCCGCTGGTCTGGGCGCCAATCCCGGACGGGGTGGTCCGGCTGGTCGCCGCCGTGCCGACGGCCCCGGCCGAGCCGGACCTGGCGTACCTCCAGGCGCTCCTCGACGAGCGCGGCCCGGCGCGGCGGCCCGACCGGGTGACCGAGGTGCTCTGGGGCTCCCGTTTCCGGGTGCACCACCGGATCGCCGACACCTTCCGGTCCGGGCCGGTGCTGCTGGCCGGTGACGCCGGGCACGTGCACAGCCCAGCGGGCGGGCAGGGCATGAACCTCGGCATCTGCGACGCGGTGGCCCTCGGCACCGCCCTGGCCGACGTGCTCGACGGCGGCCCGGAGACGCTGCTCGACGACTACACCACCCGGCAGCGCCCGATGGCCGAGGACGTGCTGAGCTTCACCGCCGGGCTGACCCGGCTGGCCACGCTCTCCCCGGTCCGCCGGCCGGTCCGGGACGTGCTGCTCCGGCTGGTCGGTGCCGTCCCGCCGGCCCGGCGGCGGATCGCGCTGCGCCTGTCCGGGCTGTCCCACCGGGATCGAACGCCGGGCTAGGCTGCGCCGGTGGGTCAGGTCTGGCGGGACTGGGGCGGTGTCCTGCTCGCCGTGCTGGCCGGGTTGCCGCTGTCGGTCCTGGTCACCGCCGTCCTCGCCCGGCTGCGTCGGGATGTGCCGCCCGGGCGGGCGTGGCGACGCAGCGTCGCCGAGGTGGGCGCGGTCGCCGGCACCCTGCCCTGGGTGTGGATGATCCTCACCCCGCGCGACGTGCCGCGGCAGGTGGACCCGGTGCCCCTGCGCGACCTGGCCGACCTGCTCACCGGCTCCCCGACGACCGCGGTGGTGCAGGTGGTCGGCAACCTGCTGGTCTTCGCCGCACTGGGCTTCTTCGCCCCGGTACGCCTCGCCGCGCTGGCCGGTGTCGGTCGGCTCTTCCTGCTCGGTGCGGTCGGTTCGATCCTGGTCGAGTCCCTCCAGTACGCGCTGGACCTCGGCCGGGTCTCCTCGGTGGACGACGTGCTGCTCAACGCGACGGGCGCGGCGCTGGCCGGGCTGCTGTCGCGCCGCTGGTGGGCGCGGCCGCCGGTGGCACCGGCGCGACCGGCCGCAGCATCCGCCACGCCGCGAGAGTGACCAGCGCGAACGTGCCCGCCGCCGCACCCGCCACCGGCACCGTCCCGTACGCCGCGGCGACCAGCCCGGCGAGCGCCGCGCCGACCGGTGCGGTGAGCAGCCCGACCATCCGCTGGGCGGCACCGACCCGACCGAGCAGCCCCGCCGGCACGTGCCGCTGCCCGTACGACGCCCACAGGCTGTTCCACACCACCGTGCCGGCGGCGAAGACGGCCAGCGCCAGCCCGCCCGGTACCGGATGCCGGGCCAACGCGAACCCGGTCAGCGCGACGGTCTGCCCGGCGAGCACCGCGCGGAGCGCGGGCACCGTGCCGAGCCGGGCGGCGAGCCAACCCGCCCCGAGCGCCCCGGCCACGCCGCCGAGGATCGCGGCCGCGGCGAACAGCCCGTACCCGGACGGCGGCACCCGCAGCACGTCCAACGCGTAGAGCACCAGCACCGCGATCAGACCGCTGATGGCCAGGTTGCTGGCGGCGGCGAGCAGGGTGACCCGCCACATGATCCGGTGCCCGCGCAGCCATCGCACCCCCTCGGCGATCTCGCTCCACACCGAGCCGCGGCGGGCTCCGGTCACCGCAGCCGCGGTGGGTGCCGGGTTGAGAGCGAGCACGAGCAGGGCGGCCACGGCGAAGCTGACGGCGTCCAGGGCGAAGGGAAGGGCAGCGGCAGCGGCGAAGAGCACACCGGCGGCGGGCGCACCGAGGAAACCGCCGGCCAGGGCGGTACCCGCCTGGAGCCGGCCGTTCGCCCTGGGCAGCGCGGCCGGCGGGACCAGCGCCGGCAGCAGCGCGAACGAGGCGGCGTCGAAGAGGGTGCCCAGCGCGGCGAGGAGGAGCGCCGCCACCAGCAGCGCCGCGATGCCGGCCCGGTCCAGGGCCACCGCCACGGCGAGCGCCGCCACCACGGCGGCGCGTACCCCGTCCACCAGGGCCATCGTCCGGCGCCGGTCCCAGCGGTCCGCGTACACCCCGCCGAGCAGGCCGAACAGCAGCGGCGGGAGCTGGCCGGCCACGGTGACCGCCGCGATGACCCGGGGGTCGCGAGTCAGCGTGGTGGCCAGCAGCGCCAGCGCCGGAGTCCGCAGCGCATCACCGAACCGGGAGCAGACGGCGGCCGACCAGAGCAGCCGGAAGTCCCGACCGAGAGCGGAGGAGGTCATGCCGGCCACCGTGCGGGTTCGACCGGGTCGAGGGTCAAGTCGACGGCAAAGGGGGACGCGCCCGTCGGTGATCATCGGTACGGTGGGCGCCGGCATCGGGACCGGGGAGCACTCAGGCGTGGACCACACCTTCCAGGTCGACCTCCGTGGCGTGGTCGACCTGCTCAGTCATCACCTCTACGGCAGCCCGCGGGTCTACCTGCGGGAACTGCTCCAGAACGCGGTGGACGCGATCACCGCGCGCCGCGCGGCCGAGCCCGACGCGCCGGCACTGGTGCGGATCGAGCCGCCCGAGATCACCGGCGACGGCACGCTGCGGGTGCACGACACCGGCATCGGCCTCACCGAGGCGCAGGTGCACGAGCTGCTGGCCACCATCGGCCGCAGCTCGAAGCGCGACGAGCTGGGCTTCTCCCGGCACGAGTTCCTCGGACAGTTCGGCATCGGCCTGCTCTCCTGCTTCCTGGTGGCCGACGAGATCCGGGTGCTCACCCGGCAGGGCGACCAGCCGACGGTCCGCTGGACCGGGTACGCGGACGGCCGCTACGCGGTGACCGTCGCGCCCTCGGAGGACGCGCGGGCCGAGCCGGGCACCACCGTCACGCTGGTGCCCCGGCGCGACGCCGACCAGTGGTTCACCACCCCCACCGTCACCGACCTGGCCCGGCTCTTCGGCTCGCTGCTGCCGGTCACCGTCCGCGTCGGCGACGTGGTGACCACCACCGGTGAGCCGCCCTGGCCGACGACGCCGGGCGCGCCGGTCGACCGCGCGGGGCTGATCCGGTACGCCCGGGAAACGCTCGGCTTCGACCCGTTCGACGTGCTGCCGCTCTCCGTGCCCGAGGCCGGGCTGACCGGGGTCGCCTTCATCCTGCCCACCCCGGTGAACCCGGCGGCCCGGGCCGGGCACCGGGTCCACCTCAAGCGGATGCTGCTCACCGAGCACGCCGACGGGCTGCTGCCGGACTGGGCGTTCTTCGCGCACTGCGTGGTGGACGCCAGTGAGCTGCGCCCGACCGCCAGCCGCGAGGCGCTCTACGAGGACACCCTGCTCACCGGCACCCGGGACGCGCTCGGTGACCAGGTACGCGGCTGGCTGGTCCGGCTGGCCCGGCACGACCCGCACCGGCTGGCCGAGTTCCTCCAGGTGCACCACCTCGGGGTGAAGGCGCTGGCGCTGCACGACGACGAGATGCTGCGGCTGGTGGACCGGTGGTGGCCGATGGAGACCAACGTCGGCACGCTGACCCTCGCCGAGTTCCGCGAGCGCCACGGGGTCCTCCGCTACGCCGCGAGCCTGGACGAGTTCCGGCAGCTCGCCGCGGTGGCCGCCGCGCAGGACCTGGCGGTGGTCAACGCGGGCTACACGTACGACACGGAGCTGATCGAACGGCTGCCGGCGGTGGACCGGTCGGTGCTGATCGAGCGGCTGGAGCCGAGCGACCTGACCACCCGCTTCGACAGCCTCGATCCGCAGGTGGAGTTGGCGCTGCGGCCGTTCCTCACCGCTGCCCAGCGGGCCGTGGAGCGCTCCGGGTGCGAGGTGGTCATCCGGGCGTACGACCCGGTCTCGCTGCCCGCCCTCTACCTGGTGAGCCGGTCGGCGGCGTTCAACGACCAGCTCGCGGCGAGCCGGGACCGGGCCGACGAACTGTGGGGCGGGGTGCTCGACGCGCTCGCCGCCACCGCCCCACCGGACCGGCCGCAGCTCGTGCTCAACCACCGCAACCCGCTGGTCCGCCGGGTCACCACGCTGGCCGACCCGGAGCTGGTCGGACTGGCCGTCGAGGCGCTGTACGGGCAGGCGCTGCTGCTCGGTCACCATCCGATCCGCGCCGCCGACGCCGCACTGCTGAACGATTCCTTCCTCGGCCTGCTGGGCCGGGCCGTACCGGGACGGGAGTGAGCGTGGGCGCCAGCGACGAGGACCTGTGGCGGGTGCTCCGCGGCATCGCCGACATGCCGTACGGGGCGGGGCAGATCGCGGCACTGGAGCAACTGCTGCGCCGGGTGGACGCCGCCGACGACCGGCACCTCGCCTTCGTCACCCGGATGCAGGCCACCACCGGGTACATCTACGGCGGTGAACCGGCGAAGTCCTTCGTGACCTTCTCCTGGTGCCTGGCCGAGTTCGACCGCGATCCGCAGCCCTACCACCAGCGCCACCTGCACCAGCTGCTCTGGCACTTCAAGTACATGGTCTCCGGCCTGCTGAAGTTCCCGGAGGTGCCGCTGGAGCGCACGTACGCAGTACTCGACGACATGGAGCGGCGCTACCGGGCCGCCGGGCACAGCCTGCAGACCGTCCACAAGCACCGGTTCCGGATCGCCGACCACGTGGGCGACGCCGAGGCCGCGGCACAGTGGTACCGGCTCTGGCAGACCACGCCGCGCGACGATCTCTCCGACTGCGCCGGCTGCGACCCGACCAGCCAGGTGGGCTACCTGTCCGACACCGGCCGGGACGAGGAGGCCGTGGCGTTGGCCGAGCCGGTGCTCGCGGGCCGGCTCACCTGCACCGAGCAGCCGCAGGCGATCCTCACCGCGCTGCTGGTGCCGTACCTGCGTACCGGGCGGGGCGAGGCCGCGCGGGACGCGCACCGGGAGGCGTACCGCCGGCTGCGGGGCAACCTCGCGGACCTGTGGGACATCGGCGACCACATCGAGTTCTGCACCCTGACCGGCAACGAGGCGCGGGCGGTGGAGCTGGTCGAGCGGCACCTGGACTGGCTGGACCGGCCGCCGTCGCCGGCCGCCGCGATGCACTTCGCGGCCACCGCCGCGGCGGCCCTGCGGCAGGTCGGCCGGGTCGGTGCGCCGACCGTGTACCGCCGGGCCGTCGAGGGCCGCCCGGCCGGCGAGGTGCCGGCGCTGGCGCTCGCCGACGAGCTGGCCGACACCGCGACCGCGCTGGCGGCCCGCTTCGACGCCCGCAACGGGACCACCCACCAGTCCGAGTGGATCGCCCGCCGGCTCGCGGTCCGGCCGACCGGCGCACACCTGCCGCTCTCGGCGAGCCTGCGCCGCCGACCCGCCCCCGCGCCGGCCGGGGACGGCCCGACCATCCCGCTCGACCTGGCCGCCACGCCTGCCGCCGCCGATCGGGCGCGGCCCGGTGTCGCCGCTGGACGCGCCGACGCACCCGAGGTGACCGTGCCCGCCGACGCCGGCCCGGACGAGCTGCTGGCGCTCGCCGAGGAGAGCTGGGGCCGGCACGACCGGGCCACGTTCCGGGCGATGCTGGCCGCCTACGACGAGCGGTTCGGCGGCGACGACCTGCCGCCGGCCACGGTCGCGCACCGGCTGGCCCTGCGGGCGGCCCAGCGCGGTGACGAGAACGACGTCGAGGGCGCGATCGAGCTGAACCGGGCGGCACTCGACCGGTACCGGGAGGCGGGCGGCGAGCTGGCCGACGCCCAAGTGGTGGCCGGGCGACTCGGCGTGCTGCTGACCCGCTCCGACGAGGCCGCCGAGGAGGGGCTGGCGCTGGTCCGGTCGGCCGCCGACGTGCTGGACCGGATCGGCGACGCCCGGCAGCGGGCCGCCGGCCACGACCGGGTGGCGCTGGCGCTGCTGCACCGGGAACGCTGGGCGGAGGCGCTCGCCGCACTCGACCGGGCACCGGCCGACGCGGGCGGCGACGCGCACCTGGCGGCCCGGATCGCCCTGCACCGGGCTCACCTGCTGGAGCAGTTGGAGCGCTACGAGGAGACGCGCGCGGCGGCCGGAGAGGCCCGCCGGATCGGCCGTGAGCTGGGCGTCGCTGAGCTGATCACGTCGGCCTGCCTGGTGTACGCGCGGGTGGCCGACGACCCGGCCGACGCGGTGACCGCCTGCGAAGAGGCGGTCCGGGTGGCACCGGCCGACGCGGAACTGCCGGCCCGGGTCGCCCGCGCCCGCGCGCTGCTCTCCACCGGGCGGGTGGCCGACGCGGTGGACGACTTCGTCGAGGCGGTGACGCTCTGCGTGGAGCGGGGCGCCGAGGGGGACGCCTTCCTGCGCTGGGAGCTGGCGAACGCGTACCGGATGGCGGGGCGCCTGGGCGAGGCGGCCGAGGTCGCCGAGGAGGCGGTGCTCGGCCTCGACCGGTTGGGCGCCCAGGCGGAGGCGGACCGCTGCCGGCATCTGCTGGCCGGCGTCTACGCGGGCCTCGGCGAGATCGACCCGGCGCTCGCACTGCTGGAGCAGCTCGCCGGCAACCTGGACGGGCCGGACAACCTGCCGCATCGGGCGCAGGTGCTGGAGGAGGCCGGCGGGATCCTCTACGAGGCCGACCGGGACGCGGTGGCCGCCGAGCGGTTCGCCGCCGCCGCGACCGCGTACCGGCTCGCCGAGCTGCCGCTGGACGAGCTGCGCGCCCGGCGGCGGGAGGCGTACGCCTGGTTCTGGGGGGACGACCTGCCGGCGGCGGTACGCACCGTCGAGCTGATGGACTCGCTGGCCGCGACGTTGACCGGGCAGCCGGAGCAGCCGCCGCCGGTGACGTACGAGCTGGCGATGGCGGCCGAGGCCGGCGCCCGGGTGTTGACCGGGGAGGGTCGGGCGGCGGATGCGCTGGACCGGCTCGCGGGGGTGCCGGAGCAGCTCCGGTCGATCGAGGCGTTCGGCGAGGCGGCGCAGGTGGAGATCCTCGTCGGTGAGCTGCTGCTGCGCGTGGACCGGCCGGCCGACGCGGAGCGGCTGCTGCGCCGGGTGCTGGGCGGATTGCCTGCCGACTCCCGCCCGGTACGGCAGACGGCCTGGCTGCTGGCCCGCGCGCTCGACCTGCTGGATCGCCCCGCCGACGCGGCGGCGCTGCGGGCGGAGCACGACCTCGATCCGGAGGACTGAGTGTGACCAACTGACCGGTAACCACGGCTCCACCCGAGCCTGCCCGCGGTCTACGCTTGCCCGGTGACGGTGGAGCAGCAGGCGCGGGGTGCGGCGGGCGCGGGCCGGCGTCGGTCCCGCAAGGACGAAATCCTGGAGATCGCGGTCGGTCTCTTCGCGTCCCGGGGCTACCACGGTGTGTCGATGGACGACATCGGCGCGGCCGCCGGCGTCACCGGTCCGGCGCTCTACCACCACTTCGCCGGCAAGGAGGCCATGCTGGCCGCCGCGCTCATCCCGGTGAGCGAGGGGCTGCTGGCCGGCGGGCGGGAGCGGTCCGCCGGGCACCCGGACGACCCGCGCGGCGCACTGGTTTCGCTGATCGACTTCCACGTCGAGTTCGCGCTGGCCAATCCTGCGGTGATCGCGCTGCACCTGCACGAGCTGGACCGGCTGCCGGACGAGCCGAGGCGGCGGATCCGCCGGTTGCAGCGGCTCTACGTCGAGGAGTGGGTGACCGTGCTCACCGCGCTGCACCCCGGTATGCCCGACGGTGAGGCGCGGGTGCTGGCGCACGCCGCGTTCGGCCTCATGAACTCGACTCCCTTCCTCGGCGGCGAGGTCGACCGGCGGCGCCGGGCCGAGCTGCTGCGTGACGCCACCCTGGCCGCCCTGCTCGCCTGACCCCCGCCGACTCGTGGTTCCCTGACTATCGTCCCAACCCTTGGACGCCGGGAGGAAACATGATCGAGGCACTGCTGGTCGCCAACCGGGGCGAGATCGCCCGCCGGATCATCCGGACCGCGAAGCGGCTCGGCATCCGCGCGATCGCGGTGCACTCGGAGGCCGACGCCGATCTGCCGTTCGTCACCGAGGCCGACGAGGCGGTCTGCATCGGCCCGGCGAACCCGGCGCAGAGCTACCGCAACGTCGAGGCGATCCTCGCGGCCGCCAAGGCGACCGGCGCGCAGGCGATCCACCCCGGCTACGGCTTCCTGTCGGAGAACGCCGACTTCGCCCGTACCGTCGAGGCGAGCGGGCTGATCTGGGTCGGGCCCGGCGCGGACGCGATCACCGCGATGGGCGACAAGATCAACGCCCGGAACCTGATGGCGGCGGCCGGCGTGCCGGTGGCGCCCGGCACCACGGAGCCGGCGGCCGACCTCGACGCGGCGGTGGCCGCCGCCACCGAGATCGGCTACCCGGTGATGGTCAAGGCCGCGGCCGGTGGCGGCGGCATGGGCATGGGCGTGGCCGCCGACGAGGCCGCGCTGCGCACCGAGTACGACAAGGTGCGCGCGTTCGCCGAGCGGATGTTCGGCGACGGCTCGGTGCTGATCGAGCGGTACTTCCCCCGGGTACGCCACGTCGAGGTGCAGATCCTCGGCCTGGCGGACGGCCGGGTGGTGGCGCTCGGCGAGCGCGAGTGCTCGGTGCAGCGGCGCAACCAGAAGCTCGTCGAGGAGTCCCCGTCGCCAGCGGTTTCGCCGGAGCTGCGGGCGCGCTTCCTGGCCGCCGCGGTGCGCGCCGGCGAGGCGGTCGGCTACCGCAACGCGGGCACGGTGGAGTGTCTCCTCGATGTCGCGACGCAGGAGTTCTTCTTCCTGGAGATGAACACGCGGCTCCAGGTGGAGCACCCGGTGACCGAGCTGGTCTACGGCGTCGACCTGGTCGAGGAGCAGCTGCGGGTGGCGGCGGGCCTGGCGCCGACCTTCGATCCGGACGCGCTGGCCCCGCGCGGGCACGCCATCGAGCTGCGGATCAACGCCGAGGACCCGAAGCGCTTCCTTCCCGGGCCCGGCGTGATCAGGACCTGGGTGGAGCCGACCGGCGAGGGTGTCCGGGTCGACGCCGGCTACGTCGACGGCAACACGGTCACCCCGTTCTACGACAGCCTGCTGGCCAAGCTGATCGTCAACGGCGCCACCCGTGCCGAGGCGATCGAGCGGGCCCGTGCGGCGGTCGCCACCTTCGAGCTGGCCGGCCCGAAGAACAACCTCCCGTTCTTCGCCGAGCTGCTGGAGAACGAGGAGTTCCTCTCCGGCGACTACGACACCGGCATCGTCGGCCGGATGCGCTGACCCGGCCGGATGCGCTGACCCGCCGGATGCGCTGGCCCGGGCCGGGCCGTTCCCGGCGGCCCGGCGACACTGGCACCGGCGCCCTTTGCTCTGCTTACCTGGACGCAACACCGGATGTCCGGATACCGGACGGTTGCCGTCGCGTCCGTTGAAGCAGAGCAAAGGGCGCGCGACGTCCCGTCCCGATCCGCCGTCACAGCGAGGTGACCGATGAGCCAGATGCCAGATTCCGTGTCGATCCGCGAGGTGGGGCCGCGCGACGGTCTGCAGAACGAGGAGCCGGTTCCCACCGACGCCAAGGTGCGGCTGCTCGACGCGCTCTCGCACACGGGCGTCCGCCGGATCGAGGCCGTCTCGTTCGTGCACCCGAAGGCGATCCCGCAGATGGCCGACGCCGACGAGGTGTGGCAGCGGGCGGTGAAGGTCGAGGGGGTGCGCTACTCGGCGCTGGTGCCGAACAGTCGGGGCGCCCAGCGGGCCCTGGCCGCCGGGTTCACCGAGATCGAGGTGGTGGTCTCGGCCAGCGACACCCACAACCGGCGCAACGTGAACCGGTCGACCGACGAGTCGCTGGACGACATCGCCGAGCTGATCGACCTGCTGCACGGTGCCGGCGCCCGGGCCGAGGTAATCGTGGCGACCAGCTTCGGCTGCCCGTACGAGGGGGACGTCGACCCGAAGCGGGTGGCCGGCATCGTGGACCGGGTGGTCCGCGACGGCGCCGACCGGGTGGCGTTCGGCGACACCACCGGCATGGCCACGCCGCGCCGGGTCCGCGAGCTGGTCGGCGCGGTACGCGACCGTAACGCGCACGTCCCGGTGCTGCTGCACTTCCACAACACCCGGGGCACCGCGTTGGCCAACCTGCTCACCGCGCTGGAGCTCGGGGTGACCGAGTTCGACGCCAGCGTCGGCGGCCTCGGCGGCTGCCCCTACGCCCCGGGCGCGAGCGGCAACCTGGCCACCGAGGAGGCGGTGCACATGCTGCACGACATGGGCATCGACACCGGGATCGACCTCGACGCGCTGATCGGGGCGGCCGAGCTGGCCGAGGAGCTGCTCGGCAAGAAACTGCCCTCCGGTGTGCTGCGCGCCGGCCCCCGCACCCGGCTCACACCGATGCCCACCTGAACGCACCGGCCGGAGGTCGCCGGAACGGCCGTCGATGCGCTAACCTAACGATCGTTCAGGTCAACCGGTGCGCGCATGGGTGGCGGCCGGGTCAGGTGGCGAGGGAGTCGGCGTGACGCTCGACGGTGAGGCGCTGGAGCAGCTGCGCAAGCGGGCCCGGTCCGGCGGCGCGGACAAGTACCACGCGGCGAACGCCGCCAAGGGCAAGCTCTTCGCCCGGGAGCGGGTCGCGCTCCTCGTCGACGAGGGCTCCTTCGTCGAGGACGGCCTCTACGCCAACGCGCTGGCCGAGGGCCTGCCGGCCGACGGCGTGGTCACCGGCACCGCCACCATCGACGGCCGGCAGGTCTGCCTGATGGCCAACGACTCCACGGTCAAGGCCGGCAGCTGGGGCGCCCGCACCGTCGAGAAGATCATCCGGATCATCGAGCGCGCGTACGCGGCCGGCGTCCCGATGGTCTACCTGGTCGACTCGGCCGGGGCCCGGATCACCGACCAGGTCGACCTCTTCCCCGGCCGTCGCGGCGCCGGCAAGATCTTCTGGAATCAGGTTCGCGCCTCCGGCTCGATCCCGCAGGTCTGCGCCCTGTTCGGCCCGAGCGCGGCCGGCGGGGCGTACATCCCGGCATTCTGCGACGTGGTGGCCATGGTGGACGGCAACGCCAGCATGTACCTCGGCTCGGACCGGATGGTCGAGATGGTCACCGGCGAGAAGACCACCCTGGAGGCGATGGGCGGCGCCAAGGTGCATTGCGCCGAGTCCGGTGTCGGGCACTTCCTCTGCAAGACCGAGGCCGACGCGCTCGACGTGGTGAAGACCTACCTGTCGTACCTGCCGGCGAACTGGACGCAGGCGCCGCCGGCCGTCGAGCCGGTGGCCGCGTCCGACAAGGTCGACCTGGCCGCGCTGGTGCCGGCCAGCGAGCGGCAGGCGTTCGACATGCGCCGGTACGTCAAGGGCCTGCTCGACGACGGCTCCTTCTTCGAGATCCAGGCGCTCTGGGCCAAGGAGCTGACCATCGGCTTCGGCCGGTTGAACGGCGAGGTCGTCGGCGTGGTCGGCAACAACTCGATGTTCAAGGGCGGCGTGCTCTTCGTCGACTCGGCCGACAAGGCCACCCGGTTCGTGCAGCTCTGCGACGCGTTCAACGTGCCGCTGCTCTTCCTCAGCGACGTGCCCGGCTTCATGGTGGGCAGCGCGGTGGAGAAGCAGGGCATCATCCGACACGGCGCCAAGATGATCACCGCGATCTCCGAGGCGACCGTGCCCAAGATCTGCGTGGTGGTGCGCAAGGCGTACGGCGCCGGCCTCTACGCGATGGCCGGGCCGGGCTTCGAGCCGGACGCCACCATCGCGCTGCCCACCGCCAAGATCGCGGTGATGGGCGCCGAGGCGGCGGTGAACGCGGTCTACGCCAACAAGATCGCGGCAATCGAGGACGAGGCCGAGCGGGCCGCCTTCGTCGCCGCTAAGCGCGCCGAGTACGAGCGGGACATCGACATCGTCCGGCTCGCCAGCGAGCTGGTGGTGGACGCGATCGTGGAGCCGCACGAGCTGCGCACCGAGCTGGTCCGGCGGTTCGCCGCCGCGCGTACCAAGGAACGGCACTTCTCCCGGCGCCGGCACGGCGTCACCCCGGTCTGATCCCGCCGCCGGCCCACCCGGCCGGTGTCACCCGTGGCCAGCGACCGCTCCGGCGTCACGAGCGCCCGGCGGAGGAACCCGTACAGGAGGAACCGATGGACTTCCGGCTCACCGACGAGCAAGAGGCACTGCGGGACAGCGTCCGGGACTTCGCCCGCGAGGTGGTCGCCCCGGTCATCGCCGAGCACTACGAGCAGCACACCTTCCCGTACGAGGTGATCCGGCAGATGGGCAAGATGGGCCTGTTCGGCCTGCCCTTCAGCGAGGAGTACGGCGGCATGGGCGGTGACTACTTCGCGCTCTGCCTCGTCCTGGAGGAGCTGGCCCGGGTCGACTCCAGCGTGGCGATCACCCTGGAGGCGGCGGTCTCGCTGGGCGCGATGCCGATCTACCGTTTCGGCACCGAGGAGCAGAAGGCCACCTGGCTGCCGAAGCTGCTCAGCGGCGAGGCCCTCGCGGGCTTCGGGCTCACCGAACCGGGCACCGGCTCCGACGCCGGCGGCACCCAGACCCGGGCGGTGCTGGACGAGACGACGAACGAGTGGGTGATCAACGGGTCGAAGGCGTTCATCACGAACTCGGGCACCGACATCACCGTGCTGGTCACCGTCACCGCGGTCACCGGCACCCGGCCGGACGGCTCGAAGGAGCTGTCCACCATCATCGTCCCCACCGGGACCCCGGGCTTCCGCGTCGCACCCGGCTACTCCAAGGTGGGCTGGACCGCGTCGGACACCCACGAGCTGACCTTCGACGACTGCCGGGTGCCGGCGGCCAACCTGCTCGGCGAGCGCGGTCGCGGCTTCGCCCAGTTCCTGCGCATCCTGGACGAGGGCCGGATCGCCATCGCCGCCCTGGCCGTGGGCCTCGCCCAGGGCTGCGTCGACGAGTCGATCAAGTACGCGAAGGAGCGGCACGCCTTCGGCCAGCCGATCGGCGCGAACCAGGCGATCCAGTTCAAGATCGCCGACATGGAGCTGAAGGCGTACACCGCCCGGCTGGCCTACTACGACGCCGCCGCCCGGATGTTGGCCGGCGAGCCGTTCAAGCGCCAGGCCGCGATCGCCAAGCTGCACGCCAGCACGATCGCGGTCGACAACGCCCGGGAGGCCACCCAGATCCACGGCGGCTACGGGTTCATGAACGAGTACCCGGTGGCCCGGTTCTGGCGGGACTCGAAGATCCTGGAGATCGGCGAGGGCACCAGCGAGGTGCAGCGCATGATCATCGCTCGCGACCTCGGTCTCTGAGCGGTAGGTCCCGGGTCCGCCGGCAGCCGGGCCCGGGTGCCCGCCCCGCACGGGCTGTCGGATTTCGGCGAGGGGGCGTCGGCAGCCCGACGTTCGACTGCCGGCGGTCGGCACGGATCCGTACTCTTCCTGCCCATGACTCCGGATCATGATCGTCCGCGGAGCCCGGTCGGTCGTACCGGTCTGCCGGAGCTGCTTCGCGGGCACCGGCGTGCCGCCGGCCTGACCCAGGCCGAGTTGGCCGCCCGGGCCGGTGTCGGCGTCCGGACCGTCCGCGACCTGGAGCGGGGTCGATCCGTACGGCCCCAGCGCACCACCGTCGAGTTGCTCGCCGGCGCACTGGACCTGACCGGCGCCACCCGGGCGGCGTTCCTGGCCGCCGCCCGCGGCCCCGCCGCCGGCGACCCGGTCACCGTCGAGGTCACCCCGTCGACGCTCCCGGTCACCGGCACCGTGGCGTCCCCCGCCGAGCCTCCCGGATCGGACCCACCGGTCGCGCTCCCGCCACCGGTGGCGCTCATCGGCCGCGACCGCGACGTCACGGAGCTGGCCGGGATGATGATCGACGAGCGCGGCCCCCGCCTGGTGAGCCTGATCGGGTTGGCCGGTGTCGGCAAGACCGCGCTGGCGCTGTCCGTGGCGCACGCGATCGCCAGCCGACACCCCGGCGGCGTCGCCGGCGTGCTGATCGGCGAGGGCTCGGACGGGCCGGACGTGCTGGCCGCCTCGGTGGCGGTGCTGGGCGCGGCCCGACTGCCGGAACTCGCAGCCCGGCTCCGTGGGCGGCCCGCGCTGCTGGTGGTGGACGCGGTGGAGCGCGCGCCCGACCCGGTGGCCGCGACGCTGCACCAGCTGATCGGGGCGTTGCCCTCGCTGCGCGTGCTGGTGACCGGGCGGCACCCGGTCGGGCTGCCCGGCGAGCGGGTCTGGCCGGTCGCGCCGCTGGACGTCCCGCCCCCGGACGCCGAGCGGTCCGGGTCGGCGGCGCTCGGGGCCTGGCCGGCGGTCGCCCTGTTCACCGCCCGGCTCGCCCAGGTCCGCCGGGAGCCGCCGACGCCGGTCGAGCTGCCCGCCCTGGCCGCCCTGGTCCGCCGGCTGGGTGGGCTGCCGCTGGCCATCGAGCTGATGGCCGCCCGGGGACGGCTCCTCGACCTCACCGAGCTGCTCGACCGGTACGGCGACCGGGTGCTCGACCTGACCACGCCCACCGAGTCGGCGGTCCGACCGGCCTGGGACGGTCCCGATCCGGCCAGCCCGCGAGGCACGGACAGCACCCGGGCGGCGGTGGCGGTGACCCTGCGTGACGCGGTGGCGACCAGCTACCGGCTGCTCGCGCCGGACGAGCGGGCCGCGCTGCGCCGGCTCGCCGTGTTCGGCAACCGATGGTCGGTGGAGCTGGCCGAGGAGATGCTCGCCGACGAGGCCGACCGGGACGACGCCGTGGCGATCGACCCCGTCCCTCTGCTGGACCGCCTCGTCGAACTCGGCCTGCTCAGCGTGCGCGGCACCGGGCCGTACCGGTTCCGGCTGCTCGACGCGGTACGCGACTACGCCGCTGAGCAGGCCGCCGGTGCCGGCGAGCTGACCTGCATCCGGCGTCGGCACGCGATCGTGATCGCCCGGCTGGCGGCGCGGGCCGCCACCGATCTGGTCGGCCCCCGGCTGCCCGACGCCATGCACCGGCTGGACGAGGTGAGCAGCGACATCAGCTCGGCGCTGGCCCACGCGGCCACCGACGACCCGCTGACCGCGCTGCGGCTGGCGGCCTGCCTGAGCCGCTGGTGGCGGTTTCGCGGCCGCGACGTCGCCGGCCGGCAGTGGCTGCGCCGGTTGCTGGCCGACCCGCGTACCGCCGATGCCGACCCGGTGCTGCGCGCCTGGGCGTCGCTCGGGGTGGCCCGGCTCGCCGCCGAACACGGTGCGGGCGCGGACGAGCTGCCCACGGCACGCGCGGCGCTGGCGGCGTTCCGGCAGGCCGGCGACGTGGGCGGGGAACTGGAGGCGCGCACCGTGCTCGGCGCGCTGCTGGTCGCCGCCGGTGGGCAGGCGGAGGCGCGCGACCACGACGAGGCGGTGCTCCGGCTGGCTTCCCGCGACGGGCGGGTCCGGGAGATGGCGGTGGCCCAGAACAACCTCGCCTGGCACGAGATTCGGATCGGCGACCTGGCCGCCGCCCGGCGCCGGCTGGCCGCGGTGGACCGGCTCGCCGCCGAGTGCGGGGAGCAGCGGCTGCGAGTGTTGGCCCGGGCCAACCGGGCCGACGTCGCCCGCCTCGCGGGCCGGTACGCCGACGCGGTGGACCAGGGCCGTCAGGCCGTGGCGGCGATGTCCGAGCTGGGCGATCCGGGACACCGCCTGCTTGCGCTGGGCAGGGTCGGGTTGGCGCTGGCCCAGGACGGCCGCGTCGACGAGGCGGGCGAGGCACTGGCGGAGCTGCGCGCGGAGGCCGTCGAGCTGGCCGCGGAAGAGTCGCCACGGCTCTGGGCGGAGGGCGCGGGCCTGCCGCGTCCGCGCCCGGGCGGCACGGCGACGCCCTGGGCCGGGCCGGAGGCGGGGATCTGCGCGTTGATCGAGGGCAATCTCGCGCTGCACCGGGGGGAGCGCGAGGTGGCGGCGGAGTGGTTCGCCGCGGCGGCCGAAGCCGGGGTCGTGAGCCAGGATCGGCGCGACGTGGTGGAGGCGCTGGTCGGGTTGGCCGCGAGCACCGGGGACCCGGGCGTGCTGGACCGGCTGGACGAGGTCTGCCGGGAGAGCGGCATCCGGCTGCTGCCGCAGGAGGAGGGGCTGCTGTACGCGCTGGCCGCGGCCCGGCGCGCACCGGGCACGCCCCGCTGACCGCAACCTGCTGGCGCGGGGCGTCCCGCGAGCATCCCGGCCGACGACAGACGCCGAGCCGGGTGCGGGTGGGAGTGGCGCGAGCGAAGAGCCCCCTTGTTGCTACCCCTCGCTGTTCGCCCGCGCCGTCACCCCCCGGTGAATCCCCGCTCGACGAAGACTGCCACCGCCGACGGCGGAGAAAGTCCGTTTCGGGTGCTCTATCCGGCTGGGATGGCCAGTTCTGCCGGTCTTTCTGCCGGTAGTGCCGGGCGGTCAGCGTTGGGCCGGTGCCGCGCCGTTGGCGGTCGCCTCGTCCTGGATCGTGGGGTCGGTGCTGCCCGCGGTGGCGCAGGGATGCACCGCGTCCCGCACCCGGCGCAGGCCGTCGAGCAGCGCCCGCAGGGCGTCGGGGTCGAGTTGACCGGTGAACCACTGCTCGATGATCCGCAGGTGCCCGGGCAGCGTCTCGTCCAGGCGTTGCAGGCCGGCGGAGGTGACCACGGCGTACGAGCTGCGCCGGTCGGAGGGACAGGCCTGGCGGGTGACCAGGCCGTCGCGTTCCAGCCGGTCCACCACCCGGGTGACACCGCTGGTGGAGAGGGAGGTCTGGGCGGAGAGATCGGTCATCCGCAGCTGGTTGCCGGGCGAGCGGGCCAGCCGGGTGAGCACCTCGAACTCGACCGCGGAGAGGCCGTGCTCCTCGAACTGGGCGGCGAACCGCGCCGACAGGCCGGCGTGCGCCTCGTAGAGGAGGCCGACCGCAGTGATCCGGGGATCGTCGAACACGTTGTCCACCCGTTCATCCTATCAGTACTTGACACGGGGAATATTGCTGTGACTATAGTTGCTTAGACAGTCGTTGGGCTACTAAACAATCTCCTGGAGGACAGCACCATGACCAGCAGCATCGATGCGGTTACCCGCGACTGGGACGGCCTCACCATCCCCACCGCCGGCACCTACGTGCTGGACGCGGCGCACAAGCGCGTCGGCTTCGTTGCCCGGCACATGATGGTGAGCAAGGTTCGCGGCGAGTTCGCCGAGGCCACCGCCACGATCACCGTCGCCGAGGACCCGCTGCAGTCGTCGGTCGTCGCGACCATCCAGGCCGCCAGCATCGACACCAAGCAGGCCGACCGGGACGCCCACCTGCGCAGCCCCGAGTTCCTGGAGTCCGAGGCCTTCCCGACGATCGAGTACCGCAGCACCGGCGTGAAGTCCCACAAGGGCAGCAAGTTCGTTCTCTCCGGTGAGCTGACCGTCAAGGGCGTCACCCGCCCGGTCGACCTCGAGGTGGAGTTCGAGGGCGTCGGCCGCAGCCCCTTCGGCCAGGACATCTTCGGCTTCGCGGCGCACGCCGAGATCGACCGCGAGGAGTTCGGTCTGACCTGGAACGTCGCCCTGGAGACCGGTGGCGTGCTGGTCGGCCGGAAGATCAAGATCGAGATCGAGGGCGAGGGCGTCCGCCAGGCCTGATCCTCGGATCCCGTACGCCCGAGCCCGCGCCGCACGTCGGCGCGGGCTCGGCGTCGTCTCCGCCAGCGGGATCGGCCGCAACGCGTGTGAATTGTCACGACTTGTTCGCGCTGGCCCGGGGTCCGTCGCGGTCTCGGTGGGGTACTGATGGCGCGAGGAGCGCGTCCGGCCGTCGGGCGGGTGGCCGCCCCGGCGTCGACAGCCGGTGCCGGCCTCTGGTCCGGGCAGGTGGGCGCTCTTACCGTGGATGGTTCACAACGCGCGTCCGGGACGGCAGAATCCCGATCGCGCCAGCCGCCGGGAGGACACATGGGCAGGGACGTCTCGCAGGGCGCCTTCTCCCGGGAGGATCGCGTCCGTTACCGGCAGAAGGTCCGGCGATGCCTGGACGTGTTCGCCCTGATGCTGGACGACTTCGGCTTCGACGCCGACCGGCCGATGACCGGTCTGGAGATCGAACTCAACCTGGTCGACTCGGCGGCCGAGCCCGCCATGCGCAACGAGGAGATCCTGGCCCACATCGCCGACCCGCTCTTCCAGACCGAGCTGGGCCAGTTCAACCTCGAACTCAACGCCGAACCCCGGCTGATCGAGGGCAACGGCTTCGGCGACTACGAGCACGACCTGCGCGGCAGCCTGTCCCGGGCCGACGAGCGCGCGGCCAAGTCGGACGCGAAGATCGTGCTGGTCGGCATCCTGCCCACCCTCACCGAGCGGCACCTGGTCGAGGACAACCTCTCCACCAACGAGCGCTACCGGGTGCTCAACGACCAGATCGTCGGTGCCCGCGGTGAGGACATCGAGCTCGACATCCGCGGCGTCGAACGGTTGCAGACCCACACCGACTCGATCGCGCCGGAGGCCGCCTGCACCAGCCTCCAGTTCCACCTCCAGGTGGCGCCGGACAGCTTCGCCGACTACTGGAACGCCTCCCAGGCGATCGCCGGGGTCCAGGTGGCGGTGGGGGCCAACTCTCCCTTCCTGCACGGCCGCCAACTCTGGGCGGAGACCCGGATCGCGCTGTTCCAGCAGGCCACCGACACCCGCCCGGACGAGCTGAAGGCCCAGGGCGTACGCCCCCGGGTGTGGTTCGGCGAGCGGTGGATCACCTCGATCTTCGACCTGTTCGAGGAGAACGTCCGGTACTTCCCGCCGCTGCTGCCGATCTGCGAGGACGAGGACCCGGTCGAGGTGCTGCACGCCGGCGGGGTGCCGCAGCTCGGCGAGCTGCGGCTGCACAACGGCACCGTCTACCGGTGGAACCGCCCGGTCTACGACATCATGAACGGCCGCCCGCACCTGCGGGTGGAGAACCGCGTGCTGCCCGCCGGCCCCACCGTGGTGGACATGCTGGCCAACGCCGCCTTCTACTTCGGTCTGGCCCGAGGGCTGGCCGAGTCGGACCGTCCCATCTGGAGCCAGCTCACCTTCAGCTCCGCCGAGGAGAACTTCCACGCCGCCGCCCGGCGTGGGCTGGACGCCGTCCTGCACTGGCCCCGGCTCGGCGACGTACCCGTCACGCAGCTGGTCCTGGACCAGCTGCTGCCCATCGCCGCCGCCGGCCTGGACCGCTTCGCGGTCGCCCCGGCGCAGCGGGACCGGCTGCTCGGGATCATCGAGCAACGCTGCCGCACCGGCCGCAACGGCGCCGTCTGGCAGACCGAGGCGGTCTGGGCCGCGGAACGGCACCGGGGGATGGACCGGAACGCCGCGCTGCACCACATGGTCCAGCGCTACGCCGAACTCCAGCGCGGCAACGAGCCGGTGCACACCTGGCCCGTCGACTGACCCACCGGGGTGGGCACGCTCAGTCGGTCGTGGGTCGTCCGGCCTGTCGCGGCGACCGGCCGCGCCGGCCGCCGGAGGCCGGACCCTCCGCCGGCCCGGCGCCGTCGGCACCGACCGGATCGGTCCGGTCCGGGTCCGTGCGCGGTGCCGGCACCCGGGGTACGCGCACAGCGTCGACCGGGGCGGCCGGCTCCGGTTCGGCGTCGACCGTGGCGACCGGAGTCGGTTCGGATCGTCCCGCGTGCTCCGGTGCGGTGTCGGTCGGTTCGGGTCGTTCCGCCGGCGCCGGATCGGCCGGCGTGGCGAGCGCCCGAGCGCCGGAGCGGTTCCGGTCGGCCCGCTCGGCCAGCGCGGCGGCGAGCACGGAACCGGCGACGCCGGCGATCACCGCGTACGGGGCGATCAGCTGCGCCGAGACCTGCTCCGGCCCCAACGCCGTCCAGCGCGGCACGGCCAGCAGGTAGGCGAGCGCGACCAGCAGCGGTCCGGCCGCCCCGGAGGCAGCCGCGCCCACCCGGTGCCCGGTCGAGCGGGCCGTCCGTCGGGCGGCCAGCGCGCCGATCACCAGCGCGGGGACCAGCGCGAGCAGCAGGCCGGGCCAGTAGAGCCGCTCGCCGATCCAGAACCCCGGACGGTCCGGGCTGAGCTGCCAGGTCCCGAGCGCGGCGCCGGTCAGCCCGCGCCCGACGCGTACGCCGTCGACCACCGACACCACGGCGAGCAGCCACAGCCAGGCGGCGGTGCCGATCACGTTCGTGGCTGCGGCGCGCGAGCGCAACGCCCAGAGCGCCACGAGCACGCCGACGAGGACGCCGAGCGCGGCGTACGCGGCGGCGACCCGTTGCGGCGCGCCGGTGTCGGCGCCCACGGCGACCCGGGCCGGCACGGCGACCAGCAGCACGGTGACCAAGCCGCCGAGCCCGGCGCCGAGGGCCAGCGCCAGCCGGCGCAGGGCACCGCCACGGTCGGTGGACCCGACCCCGTCCGGCGTGGCCGTCTCGTCGTCGGCCCGCCGATCGGTCTCCGGTGGGCCGAGCACCGGCTCGCGGACCGGCTCCGGTTCACGCGTCGGTTCGGTGACCCGCCGGCCCGACCCGGCCGGCGCCGGTGGCCGCTGGTGCAGCCGCTGTGCGCAGACCGCACCGAGCACGGTCGAGCTGGCGGCGAGCCAGGTCGCCCAGGTGAGGCCGTCCGCCCAGGTGGTGCCTGCGGCGCCGGCACCGGTCGGCGTCCAGGTGATGACGCCGAGCCCGTAGCCGAAGCCCAGTTGGGCGGCGCCCGCGCCGGCAGCTACGCCGACCGCCGTCGCGATCGATACTCCCCAGCCCCGTCTGGCCATGCCGGGGAGCGTAACGTCCCGTGGTCGGTGCGGCGAGCCGCGCGGACGGATCGACGGGGACCGGCCGGACGGACCGCCGGCGCAACGGGTTGGCGACGGCCGGTACGGTCGCCGGTGATGAGGCGGTGGGCGGTATGACGGACGGGAACACGGACCGACAGGGCTCCGACAGCGGTACGGGCCGGGCCACCGTGGTGCTCGGTGGCGGGCTGGCCGCCGTGCTGCTCGCCGCGATCGGCGCGACGGGCGGTTGGCTGCTGGCCGGCGGGGACGACGTGCCCGCCGGTACCCCGGTGGCGTCGGCGAGCGTGACCGGCGAGCCGACCGCCTCCACCTCGGCCCCGAGGCCCAGCACCGGCCGGACGACGCCCTCGGCCCCCCGGACCTCCGCCTCGGCCAGGCCCACCGGGCTGACCGTGCCCCCGGTCGTCGGCACCGACTTCGAGGACGCCCGCGACGCGTTGCGTGACCGGCGGCTGGGCTGGCGTCTGGTCTTCGGCACCGGAGCTGGTCGTTCCGTCGTCCGCACCTCGCCCGAGGTCGGCGCCGAGGTGGCGCGGGGCACCACCGTGCAGCTGTACGTGGCCGGGCCGGCGCCGGCCGCCACCGTCCCGGACCTGGTCGGTGACGACTGCGCCGAGGCCGCCGACGATCTGGGCGAGGAGGGGTTCTACCCCCGCTACCGCACCGGGCGCAGTGGCAAGGTCAGCCAGCAGGAACCGGCCGCCGACAGCGCCGCCCGGTGGAACGACGAGATCAGCATCTGGTGCGGCGCGTCCGCATCCGGTTCACCGAGCGCCGATCCCACGCCCTGACCGGGTGCCGGCACGCGGGCGGTTCGGCCCGGCGATCCCGGCCGACGTGGCACCTGGCGGTTAGGTTGGCGGTCGAGGGCCATGGCGTGCGCCCGGTTCGGGAAAGGACCTGCCATGAGCGACGACCGCCAGCAGCCACCCACCGGCGAGCACGACGACGACCTGACCCGCCCCCTTCCACCGAGCGGCGGGCGCCGGGTGCCCGGGGAACCCACCGGGCGGGCCGCCCCTGCCGACGGCACGACGCCGATCGACGCGACGATGCCGATCGACCGCACCCGTCCGGCCGACGAGACGATGCCCGTCGACCGGACCGCGTCGATCGACGAGACCCGGCCGATCGACGAGACCAGGCCGATCGACCGCGGCACGCCGGCGGACCGGACCGCACGGGTGCCGGTGGAGCGGTCCACCCCGGCGCCGTGGTCCGGGCGCGCGGAGGTGCGCGCTTCGCGGCCCAGTGAGCCCGCCGGGGAGTGGTACGCGGAGGAGCAGCCCGGCCGACGCTGGTGGCTGCCGATCCTCTGGGGCGTCCTCGCGCTGCTGCTGGCGGGCCTGCTGGGGGCCGCGCTCTGGGTGGTGCTCAGCGCGCAGGACGACGGGAGCGACCCCGACCCGACCCCGTCGCCCTCGGTGACCAGCGCCGCCCCGACCAGCGCGGCACCCACCTCGGCCGCCCCGACCAGCGCGGCGCCGAGCAGCCCGGCGGCCACGACCGCTCCCGCCCAGGTGCCGGTGCCACCGGTGGCGGGCCTGCCCCAGGCGACGGCGCAACGGCTGCTGAACCGGCTCGGCCTGGGCTACCGGGTGGAGTACCGCCCGTCCGAGTTGCCACCGGGGACGGTGGTCCGCTCCGAGCCGGGGCCGGGCGCGTTGGTGTCCACCGACGAGGAGGTGCTGCTGATCGTCTCGCAGGTCACACCCTCGGCGGAGCCCACGCCGACCACGCCGGCCGCGCCGACGCCCACGGTCACCGGCACGCCCTGAGCCGCGCTCACCACATTCTGCGGCGGGTGCCGACCAGGCCGAGGCCGGCCAGCGAGATGGTGAGACCGAAGATGCCGGACCAGAACAGGGAGCGGCGGACGTCCGCCGCGGCGTCGGTCGGGGCCGCCTCGGCGACGTCCTGCTGTCCCTCCGCGGGAACGCCCGCTCCACCCCCGGGCACCGTCGCCGAACCGGTCGGGTCGGCCGCTCGGTCGGGAGCGTCGAGCCGGGCCCAGCCCGGCTCGTCCTCGAGCGGTGGGTCGGCATCGACCACGGTGATCTCCGGCGCCGGCACCGGAGTGGTCAGCCGGGTGGACGACAGCGCCGGGTCGCGGACCAGGACCACCAGGGTGGTCGCGGCTCCGATCAGCGCGAGCAAACCGAAAGCGTAGGCGATACGGGAGCGGTGGAGCCGCCGCGCGGCGGGCTGATTGACCATGACCATCCCAGGTTCAGGGTCCTGGACGCGCGGGTGGAACGGTGCCGGGGTGGGCGTACCGATTCTATGGCGACGGCACGTCCACCGGCGGCGGTTCGCGCTGGTCAGCCCACCCGGACAGGGGTACGGGCGACCGGTCGCCGGGCCCGTACGTTGTGCGGTCGCGACTCCGGCGTGGTCTGCACCTGCCGTAGCCCTTCCCGCTGTACGTAGATCGACCGTCGGTTGACCGCGTCCCCCGCCGCGTTCAACTCGTAGCCGTCGAGCCAGAGCCAACCGTCGTAGGTCGGCCAGTCGAGCACCCGGATCACCCGGAACATGATGGGCCTGAGGAACTGGACACTCGCCGCGCGAGTCACGTGCAGTACGTCACCAGAGCGGGGAAGCACATGGGCTCCTGGTAGGTCGGCCGGCGGACCTGCCGGCGGTGAGTTGTCGGGGGACGTCTCGGCCCGGTGACGGGTCGTGCCTCGTGGACCGTTGGTGCGGGTGGTGGTGGTCGGGCCGTACCCGCTGGTGGCGTGCCGCCACCCGACCATCACCCGGCTGCTCCCGGAAACCGCGCCCGCCGCCGCAGCCGGCTGGCCTGCAGCGGCGGGGTCTTCACCCCGGGGCAGGTCTCGGTGTCGCCAGCCGGGCACACGCTCCGCCCGGATTCCCGGGGTCGGTGTGATCATCACACCGGGAAAGCGGGCGGGGACGGTGAGTAACCCGTGGCATACCGACAGACTGCATCAGCGACGTGCCACATGCAAGTTGCACGTCGACTTTTGCCAATACGTGAGCGGCTCGCGCAAAGCGGCGCTTGAAGCCATCCGCGTCCGGACGGCACACTGAGGACCGGTTTCGCCCGTCGCGGCCGGCCGATGACCGGCACCAGCCCTCGCCGCGAACGCCCGCCGGTCGACGGTCGCGCCCCCGGCGGGCGGCGGCCAGCGGCGCGTCGACCGGAGGTAGACCGGGTGGGGTCGAGCAGCCAACGTCGGAAACCGGCGGCCGGGGTCGCACCGTGAACGCCAGGAGCGCGCCGGATCCGCGCGCCCCGCAGACCCGAGCCGGGGTGACCCGGTGAGCGAACGGCGCAGCCCGACCATCCGCCGCCGCCGGCTCGGCGCCGAACTGCGCCGCCAGCGGGAGTCGGCCGGGATCACCATCGAGGCGGTCGCCGAGCAGTTGGAGTGCTCGGCGTCGAAGGTGTCGCGGATCGAGACGGGGCACACCACGGCCACCCCGCGCGACGTGCGCGACATGCTGCGGATCTACGGCGTGGTGGGCGCCGAGAGCGACGAGCTCGTGCAGATCGCCCGCGAGGCCCGGCAGAAGGGCTGGTGGCACCCGTACAGCACGGTGCTGGTCGGGGCCTACGTCGGGCTGGAGGCCGCGGCGAGTTCGATCCGGGCGTACGAGCAGCAGGTGGTGCCCGGCCTGCTGGAGACCGAGGAGTACGCGAGCGCGATGATCCGCGCCGCCCGGCCCGACTTCACCCCGGATCAGGTCGCACAACGTGTCCGTGTCCGGCTCGGTCGTCAGTCGTTGCTGACTCAGGACGATCCGGTCGATCTGTGGGTGGTGCTCGATGAGGCGGTGGTGAGCCGGCCGGTGGGCGGGGACGAGGTAATGCGTGGCCAGCTGAAACGGCTGGTCGAGGTGGCCGAACTGCCGAACGTGACGTTGCAGATCCTGCCCTTCGAGGTGGGGGCGCACGCCGGCATGGACGGCACCTTCACGATCCTCAGCTTCCCCGAGCCCGGTGATCCGGATGTCGTGTACGCGGAGAACGCCACGGGTGGGCTCTTCCTCGAGAAGAACGACGAACTGCAGAAGTACAGCTTCATCTTCGATCACATCCGCGCCGCGGCCATTCGTCCGGAGGAGTCCGTCGCACACATCGCAAAACTGGCAGAGGAGCCGTTGTGGAAATGGCGACCAAGGAGTTCCCCGTGGACCTGACGCAGGCAACGTGGTTCAAGAGCTCGAAGAGCGGGCCGAACTGTGACAACTGCGTGGAGGTGGCGTACGTGACCGGGGCGGTCGGAGTGCGGGACTCGAAGGACAAGGCCGGCCCGGCCCTGGTCTTCGCCCCCGGCGACTGGCACGCCTTCGTCGCCGGCACCAGAGGCGGTGCGTTCGACCCCGCCTGACCGGGGTGGTCGACGGTGCCCCCGTCCGGTCTCGACCGGGCGGGGACATCCCCGTGTCCGGGGGCGGGACCAGGCCGTCCCCCCGGCCAGGTTCCGCCGGGAATCCCGTCGCCACAGCCGGCCCGTCTCGTTGAACCGGTCGGTGCGGCGCTGGTCGGGAGGCCGGCGCAACCGTCGGCAACGAGCGAGGCAGGCGAGACGGATGACGACGATCGGGTCAGACAACCTCACCAACGGTCCGGGCAAGCCGGAGCGGTTCGGAGGCAAGTACCGCGGGGCGCGCCGGGACACCGTGCTGACCGAGGTGGTGTCGACCGACTCCGAGATGTCCGGACGGGAGGCGTCGACGGCCGAGGCGACCGAGCCGCCGCTGTCCCTGCCATCGCTGGACCCGAACCCGCTGGTCGAGCCGTCCTTCCCGCCGACCGGTTGGCCGATCGAGCCGACCGAGTCGCTGGTCGACCACCCGTTGCTGCGCGGCCTGCTCATGGAGCTGCCGCCGAAGGGCAGCGTCCCGCCCCCGGGCTGGCTGGACCGCTGGTTCGAGGCCACCCGGGCGATCCTGGAGCTGCTATACGTGCAGGGCCCCAGCCGCTCGCGTTGACCGCGTCGCAGGCGGCCGGGCCCGTTCGGCGAGCCGGTTGTGCCGCAGCGCGTGCCGCACGCCGATGGCTGCCACCGCCAGCGTCCCGACGGTGATGGCCGGCCCGGCGACGGCCGGCTGAGCGCCGAGGTCGGTGCCGCCCGCCACGATCAGCGCCGGCACCATGGTCAGTGCGGTCACCTGCACCGGCAGCCCGACCAGGGGATGCGCCGCGGCGGTGCGCAGCCCGTACGGGGCGGGCGTGCCGGGTGCGTTGGCGAACGCGCCGGCGCCGGCCCGCAACCGGCGCACCCGGGGCACGGTGCTGACCGCCACCAGGAGCGACGGCACGACCGCGAGGGCGAGCGCGCCGGCGGCCCGGTCCACCGGCGTGGTGCCGGCGCTGAGCAGCCCGGCCGTCAGCACGGCCGCGGTGAGTGCCACGCCGGCCAGGGCCAGCACCAGCAACCATCCGGTACGCCGACGCAGCGCGCGGGTGTTGTGCAGTCGGGGCAGTCCGTCCGCGACGGCACCGGCGGCCAGCCAGAGGGCGGCGACCGGCAACAGGATGGTGAGCTGGCTCTCCATGTCGGACAGTCTTTCCCGTTTCCGCACGCGGCGGATCCGGGCGGTTCCCCCGTTCGCCCCGCAGCTCAACCCCTTAGGGGGTCATCCCGCTTGGGTTATGGAAACTTCGACATGTTTATCTTCGGCATCCCTCCGCACTACCCTCAGCTAAATCGGCAACTATCGATTCACCTCGGATCGGCGGGTGGACGGTCGGCTGCCGGTCGGAGGGAGCTAGGGAGATGGGTCTTTCACACAGGTCCGTACTCGTCGGGGTGGCCACCCTGGCGATGCTGGCAACCGCCACGCCCGCCATGGCCGCCGAGCCCGTGGGGGCGATCCGGGACGCGGGCGGGGCCACCGCCGTCGCGGACAGCTACATCGTGGTATTCAAGGACAGCGTCGTCGGCCGGAACCGGGTGGGTGACAACGCCGAACGGCTGGTCGGACGGCACGGCGGCCAGGTCGCCCGGACCTACAGCACCGCGCTACGCGGCTTTGAGGTCAATGTCGGCGCCGCCGCGGCGTCCAGGATCGCCGCCGACCCCGCCGTGGCGTACGTCGAGCAGAACCACACCGTCTCGATCTCCGGCACGCAGCCGAACCCGCCCTCCTGGGGCCTGGACCGGGTCGACCAACGCAACCTGCCGTTGAACAGCTCGTACACCTACCCGAACACGGCGTCCAACGTGCGTGCCTACATCATCGACACCGGCGTGCTGTACGGGCACAACGACTTCGGCGGCCGGGCCGTCTCCGGCTTCGACGCGGTGGACGGCGGCTCCGCCGACGACTGCAACGGGCACGGCACGCACGTCGCGGGCACCGTCGGTGGCTCCTCGTACGGCGTGGCCAAGGGTGCCCAGATCGTCGGCGTCCGGGTGCTGAACTGCCAGGGCAGCGGCACCAACGCCCAGGTCGTGGCGGGCATCGACTGGGTGACCGCGAACGCGGTGAAGCCGGCCGTGGCGAACATGAGCCTCGGGGGCTCCGCCAACAGCTCGATCGACACGGCGGTCACCAACTCCATCAACTCCGGCATCACCTACGCGGTCGCCGCCGGCAACGGCGACATCTTCGGCAACCGGCAGAACGCCTGCAACTACTCCCCGGCCCGGGTCGGGTCGGCGATCACCGTCGGCGCCACCCAGAACAACGACGCCGCCGCGAGCTTCTCCAACTTCGGCACCTGCGTCGACATCCTGGCTCCGGGCGTCAACATCACCTCCGCCTGGTACACCGGCACCAGCGCGACAAACACCATCAGCGGCACCTCGATGGCGTCGCCGCACGTCGCCGGCGCCGCGGCGCTTGTTCTCTCGGCCAACCCGGCGTGGAGCCCGCAGCAAGTTCGCGACAACCTGGTCAACGCCGCGACCCCGAACGTGGTGACCAACGTGGGCACCGGAACCCCGAACCGGCTGCTCTACGTGGTCAACGGCACCACCCCGCCGACCAACGACTTCTCGGTCTCGGTGTCGCCGACCTCCGGCTCCACCGCCCCGGGCGGTTCGGTGACCGCCACGGTGGCCACCGCCACCACCAACGGCTCCGCCCAGTCGGTCAGCCTCTCCGCCAGCGGGCTGCCGGCCGGCGCGACCGCGTCGTTCAGCCCGTCGACGGTCACCTCGGGTAGCTCGTCGACCCTCACCATCGCCACCTCGGCGAGCACCCCGGCCGGCACGTACACCGTCACCGTCACCGGCACCGCCGCGTCGGGCACCCGCACGGCGACGTACTCGCTGACGGTGACCGGCTCGGGCGGTGGTGGCTGCTCCGGCAGCAACGGCACGGACATCGCGATCCCGGACACCGGTGCCACGGTAGCCAGCTCGGTCGTCATCTCCGGGTGTGCCCGCAACGCCTCGTCGGCGTCGACCGTCGCGGTGAACATCGTGCACACCTACCGCGGTGACCTGGTCGTCGACCTGGTCGCCCCGGACGGCTCCGCGTACCGGCTGAAGAACAGCAGCTACTTCGACGGCGCCGACAACGTCAACACCACCTACACCGCGAACCTCTCGTCGGAGGCGGCGAACGGCACCTGGCGGCTCCAGGTGCGGGACGTCTACGCGGGCGACAGCGGCTACATCAACACCTGGACCCTCACCCTGTGACGCACGCCCTCCGCGGGGCTCCTTCCGGACGGGAAGGGCCCCGCGGAGGGGCGGGTCGCTGTGCGGGCGGCGTACCGGTCAGACCGCGAAGCTCGCCGGGCGTTCGGTGGCCGGAGCCGGCGGGCGGGCCTTCCACAGGCCGGTCTTCTGCGCGGCGAGTCGGGTCAGGTAGGCCGGGTTGAGGATGACGTAGCGGCGCCACAACCGCTTCGGCTCCAGGCCGAGCCGCCAGAACCACTCCAGGCCGGCCCGCTGCATCCACGGCGGGGGCTGGCGGAGCAGCCCGGCGTGGTAGTCGAAGGCCGCGCCGACCGCCATCAGGGGCATGTCGAGCAGGGGCCGCATCGCGTACGCGAAGACCTCCTGGCGCGGGCAGCCGAGCCCGACCAGGACCAGCCGGGCGCCGCTGGACCGGATCCGGTCGGCGATCTCGGCGTCCTCGCCGGGCTGCGCCGCGCGGAACTTCGACGGTTCCACCCCGGCGATCTTCAGCGCCGGGAACATCCGCTCCAGCGCCGGGATCAGCTTGGCCAGGGTCTCCTCGGTCGAGCCGTACAGGTAGACCGGCAGCCCCTCGTCGGCGAAACGGGACAGCACGTGCAGGGTGAGTGTCGGCCCGTACACCCGGTCAGTGAGCCCGGCGTGGTGCAGCAGGTTGAGCGCCCAGCGCACCGGCTGCCCGTCCGGGGTGACCACGTCGAAGGAGTTGAGCCGGGCGTTGTGCGCCGGGTCGAGCACCCCGGTCATCACTCCGTGCACGGCCAGCGCGGTCAGCGCGAGCGGACGCCGGTCGTGCGCGGCGGTGACCACCGCGTCGGTCGCGGTGGCGTAGTCGGTGGCGTCGACCAGGACGCCGAGCACGTTGCGTTTGGTCTGGGCGGTCATGCCTGCGGCACCCACTTGTCGACGTTGGCCTCGTAGATCTCCTGGAGGATCATCGGGACGTCGTAGGTGATCTTCCAGTCCGGGTACTGCTCCTCGAACCGGGCCATGCTGCTGACGTACCACTGGTGGTCGCCGGTGCGGGCCTGCTCGACATAGTTGATGTTGGCCTCGCGACCGGTGATCTCCTCGGCGATCCGGAACGCCTCGATGTGCGAGGTGTTGGAGTGCCGGCCGCCGCCGAGGTTGTAGACCTCCGCCGACCGGGGTGCCCGGAAGAACGCCTCGAACGCGGTCAGCACGTCGTGCGAGTGGATCGCGTCCCGGACCATCTTGCCCTTGTAGCCGAACAGGTTGTACGTCCGGCCCTCCATCACGCAGCGCATCAGGTACGCCAGGAACCCGTGCAGCTCGGCCGCCGAGTGCGCCGGACCGGTCAGCGTGCCGCCGCGGAAGCAGGCGGTCTTCATGTCGAAGTAGCGCCCGTACTCCTGCACCATCACGTCCGCGGCGACCTTGGAGGCGCCGAAGACCGAGTGCAGCGAGTGGTCGATCGACATCTCCTCGGTGATGCCCTGGTACCACCGGTGGTCCTCGGGCAGTTCGTACCGGGTCTCCAGCTCGACCAGCGGCAGGCTGTTGGGCCGGTCACCGTAGACCTTGTTGGTCGAGCAGTGGATGAACGGCGCGTCGATGGCGTGCCGCCGGGTGTTCTCCAGGATGTTGAGCGTCCCGCCGGCGTTCACGTCGAAGTCCGTGTACGGCTCCTTGGCCGCCCAGTCGTGGCTGGGCTGGGCCGCGCTGTGGATCACCACTGCGATGTCCGAGCCGTACTTCTTGAACACCTGCTCCAGGCCATCGCGGTCCCGGATGTCCACGGCGAAGTGGGTGTAGGAGTCGCCCAGGTCGCGGCCGAGCCGCTCCAGGCTCCATGCCGTGGACCCGTCCGCACCGAAGAAGTACCGGCGCATGTCGTTGTCGATGCCGACGACGTCCAGACCGAGGCCGGCGAAGTGCCGGACCGCCTCGGAGCCGATCAGACCGCCCGACCCGGTCACCAACGCGACACTCACACGCCACTCCTGGTCATTCGGAGGCAGAAACCATCGGAGCATAGCGTGACGCCCGGCACGCCTCGATATGACGGAAGGGCCCCGCAAAATGCGGAGCCCTCGTCTGTGGTGGGGATGGGGGGAGTTGAACCCCCACGCCCTTTCGGGCACACGGACCTGAACCGTGCGCGTCTGCCATTCCGCCACATCCCCGTGGCACGACCCGGAACACTCTAGCCGCCCCGAGCCCGCTGTCTCCAACGGGCCCCGGAGATACTACGCTGTCCCCGGTGCTCGCCACGAGCGGTTACCGTTCGTGGCGGACGAAAGAGTAGCACGGCAGTCCCGGCCCGTCCGAACGGACCGGTAGCAGGCGGCCGAGCGGCGTGTGAGCTGCGCGCGCGCCGGCCGGATACCATCATGTCCTCGGGACCCGAGGAGGAGCCGGTGAGCGTGCTGCAACGCTTCGAGAAGCGTCTGGAAGGCCTGGTAGAAGGGGCCTTCGCCAAGGTCTTCAAAGGGGTGGTCCACCCCGTGGAGATCCTCAACGCCATGCAGCGGGAGGCCGAGGCGCACAAGGCGATCCTGGCCGGTGGGCGCACGTTGGTGCCCAACCGCTACGTGATCGATCTCTCGCCCTACGACCACAGTCGTCTGGCGCCGTACGCCGCCGCGCTGGCCCAGGAGCTGGCCCAGTCGCAGGCGGAGTTCATCGGCGAGCAGGCCTGGACGGTCTACGGCGACGTGATCGTCGAGATCGAGCGAGGCGAGGGCCTGGACACCGGCATGTTCCGGGTCACCGCCGAGGTCTACACCGGTGGCGAGGTCGCCCCGGTCTCGGCGCCCGGCTACGACGCCGGCCCGCCCGCCTACCCGGCGTACGACCAGGGTGGCGGCTACGGCCCACCGGCCGGGCACGGCGGCACCCGCAACGTCCGGCTGGTCTCGGGGGACGGGCGCACCTATCCCCTGCAGATGGGCTCGACGGTGATCGGTCGCGGCGACCAGGCCAATCTGCGTCTGCCCGACGTCGGGATCTCCCGGCGACACGCCCGGCTGGACTTCGACGGCGGGCAGGTCGTCCTGACCGATCTCGGCTCGACCAACGGGACGATGGTCAACGGCCAGCGGGTCTCCGCCGTGGCGCTCAACCCCGGCGACATGATCCAGCTCGGCACCACGACGCTGACCTTCCGCGTGGACGGCTGACCCGCCTTGCCGGAACTCGTCATCACCGTTGCCCGGTTCGGGTTCCTGATCCTGCTGTGGATCTTCGTGTTCACCGTGGTGGGCGTGATCCGTCGGGATCTCTTCGCCGGAGCCCGGTCCGGTCGCCTGGTGGCCGCGCCGCGCGCGGTGGGCGCCTCGACCGGGCAGGCGGCCAAGCCGGCGAAGGTGAAGCGGGGCAGGGCGGCACATCAGCTGGTGGTGACCGCCGGTCAGCTGGCCGGCACGCGGATCACCCTGGGCGAAGCGCAGATCACCATCGGTCGCGCCGAGGACTCCACGCTGGTCATCACCGACGACTATGCCTCGGCGCGGCACGCCCGACTCGTGCCGCGCGACGGTCAGTGGTTCGTCGAGGACCTCGGCTCGACTAACGGCACCTACCTGGATCGCGCTAAGGTCACCGGACCAACCCCCGTCCCCCTCGGCGTGCCGATCCGGATCGGCCGCACTTCCCTCGAATTACGGCCATGACTCTGACCCTGCGCTATGCGGCCCACAGCGACCGCGGTCTGATCCGAGACGGCAATCAAGATTCCGTCTACGCCGGGCCGCGGCTACTCGCCGTCGCCGACGGCATGGGCGGCATGGCCGCCGGTGACGTCGCCAGCAACATCGTCATCGGTGCCATGGCGCCGCTCGACGAGGACGTCCCAGGGGACGCTCTCGTCGACGCGTTGCGTTCGGCCGTGGGCACCGCCAACCAACAACTCCGCGACACGGTGGACGCCAACCCGCAGTTGGAGGGGATGGGCACCACGCTGACCGCGACCCTCTTCTCCGGCAGCAAGCTGGGCATGGTCCACATCGGCGACTCGCGGGCCTACCTGCTGCGCAACGGCGAGTTCGCGCAGATCACCAAGGACGACACGTACGTCCAGATGCTCGTCGACGAGGGCCGGATCAGCGCCGAGGAGGCGAGCAGCCACCCGCAGCGGTCGCTGCTGACCCGGGCACTCGACGGCCGGGACATCGACCCGGAGTACTCGGTGCGCCAGGTGCTGCCCGGCGATCGCTACCTGATCTGCAGCGACGGCCTCTCCGGCGTGGTCAGTGCCGACACCATCGGCGAGACCCTGCGCGAGTACACCGACCCGCAGCAGTGCGTCGAGCGGCTGGTGCAGCTCGCATTGCGTGGCGGCGGGCCGGACAACATCACCGTGATCATCGCGGACGCCACCGACCAGGACATCGTCGAGGCGACCCCGATCGTGGGCGGCGCCGCCGCCCGGGACCGCGGCATGGCCACGTCCGCCGACGACTCCACCCCGGCCGCCCGGGCCTCGGCGCTCTCCGCGCCGCGTCCGGCCGCGCCGGAGGAGCCCGCGGCCGCCGACGACGAGCCGGACCGGCCGAAGCGCCGACCGGTACGGGCCGCCGCCATGGCGGTGGCGCTGCTGGTGATCCTCGGCGGCGCGCTCTTCGGTGGCTGGAGCTACACCCAGCGGCAGTACTACGTGGGCGCCACCGAGGACGGCCAAGTCGCCGTGTTCCGTGGCATCCAGGGTCAGATCGCCGGCATGGACCTGTCCTCGGTGCACCGCCGCAGCGAGACCCGGCTGGACGACCTGACCGTGGCCGCACAGGACACCGTCAAGGTGGGCATCCGGGCCAGGAGCGAGCCGGACGCCGAGCGTCAGCTCGCCGAGCTGACCAGCGACACGCCGAGCAACCCGAACCTCAAGCCGGTCTGCCCGCCCGAACCGACCCCGGTGGCCGGGGTTGCCAGCCCCACGCCGAGCCCGGCCGGGGCGACCAAGACGCCTATCGGCACCCCCACCCCCAGCGCACCGGCGACCCCCAGCGGGAGCGCCGTCGCGACCACCGCCGCCGGCACGACGGCCGCCGGCACGCCCGCACCCACCGCCACCACCGACGCCACGCCCTCCGACTCGGCACCGCCGGCGCTCGACCCGGCCGGCTGCCGGTCGCCCGAGTGAGCGTCGGCTGAGATTCCGAGGAACTCACCCGTGACCGCAGCGGCCACACCGGCACCCTCGCCCGCCACCACGGGCGAGCAGCCCGGCGTACGCCTGGCCCGGTCCCGGCGCAACGCCGAGCTGTCCCTGCTGCTGCTCGCCATGGTGCTGGTGGCCGCATACTCCGCGACCGTCGAGGCGAACCTGCTCGACACGGTCACCCCCGACTTCTGGATGCCGGCTGCCGCGCTCGGTGCGGTCTTCCTCGGCCTGCACCTGGTCATCCGGTTCCTGGCCCCGTTCGCCGATCCGGCCCTGCTGCCGGCGGTGGCCCTGCTCAACGGCCTCGGGGTCGGCTTCCTGCGTCGGATCGACCTCGGCGAGGCGGCGCCGGTCGACCGGGAGGACCTGGCCATCTTCGCCGGCATCGGTGGCCGGCAGCTGGCCTGGACGCTCGCCGCCGTGATCCTCGCCGCCGGGCTGCTGGCGATCATGCGGGACCACCGCTCGCTGTCCCGGTACGCGTACACCCTGGGGTTGGCCGGCATCGTGCTGGTGATGATCCCGGCGGTGCTGCCGTCGCGGTTCTCCGAGATCAACGGGGCGAAGCTCTGGATCATCGTGCCCGGGCTGGGGCAGATCCAACCGGGTGAGTTCGCCAAGCTGGCGCTGCTGGTCTTCTTCGCCTACTACCTGGTGCGCAAGCGCGAGGTGCTGTCGCTGGCGAGCCGGCGCCTCCTGGGCATCGACTTCCCGCGTGGTCGCGACCTCGGCCCGGTGGTCGTGGTCTGGCTGATCAGCCTCCTGGTGCTGGTCTTCGAAAAGGACCTGGGCACCTCGCTGCTGTACTTCGGCATGTTCGTGGTGACGTTGTACATCGCCACCGAACGGGTCAGCTGGCTGCTCATCGGCCTGATCCTGTTCTTCGGCGGCGCGTACCTCGCCTACGTCCTCGGCGAGATGGTCGGCGGCCCGTTCGCCAACTTCTACCTGCGCGCCGAGATCTGGCTGGACCCGTTCGCCGACCCGACCAACAAGGGCTACCAACTGGTCCAGGGGCTGCTCGCCCTGGGCACCGGTGGGCTCTTCGGCGCCGGGCCGGGCGGCGGTCAGCCGGACATCCTGCCCGAGGTGCAGAACGACTTCATCTTCGCCGGCATCGGTGAGGAGATCGGCCTGTTCGGCCTCTCCGCGCTGCTGGTGGTCTACCTGCTGATCGTGGAGCGCGGCCTGCGCGCCGCGCTCGCGGTGCGCGACTCGTTCGGCAAGCTGCTCGCCGGTGGTCTCGCCTTCACCCTCGGCCTGCAGGTCTTCGTGATCGTCGGTGGGATCAGCAAGCTCATCCCGCTGACCGGTCAGACCACGCCGTTCCTGTCCGCCGGTGGTTCGTCGCTGATGGCGAACTGGCTGCTCATCGCGGTCCTGCTCCGGGTCTCCGACGGAGCACGGCGGCCGGTCGCCGCGAGCGGTGGCAAGGCCGCACGGCCCGCCGGTGGTCCGCCGGAGCAGCTGCACGGTGCCCCCACGGAGGTGATCAAGCCGTGAACGCACCCCTGCGCCGCGTCGGCGTCGTCGTCATGGTCCTGTTCGGCCTGCTCTTCGCGAACCTCAACTGGGTCCAGTTCCAGAAGGCCGACGAGTACCGCACCAGCGACTACAACGGCCGGGTCCAGGTGGCCGACTACAAGCGCAAGCGCGGCAACATCGAGGCCGGCGGCACGGCCCTGGCCACCAGCAAGGAGACCACCGGCAAGCTGAAGTTCAAGCGCACCTACCCGGGTGGGGCGAAGTACGCGCACGTGCTCGGTTACAAGCCGGTCAACCTGGCCGACCAGGGCATCGAAAAGGTGGAGAACGACTTCCTGGCCGGCACCAGCGACCAGCTGATCGGCGACCGGATCAAGGACATGTTCACCGGTGACGAGAGCGGCGGCGGCAACGTGCTGCTCACCCTCTCCAAGCGGGCCCAGGACGTCGCGTACGACCAGATGCGCAACAACGAGCAGGGGGTGAAGAGGGGGGCGGCGATCGCCATCGACCCGCGTACCGGGGCGGTGCAGGCGCTGGTCTCCATGCCCAGCTTCGACCCCAACCCGCTGGCCAGCCACGACACCGACGAGGCGACCGCGGCGTACAACAAGCTCGAGCAGGACCCGGGCAAGCCGCTGATCAACCGCGCGTTCGGCGAGACGCTGCCGCCGGGCTCCACCTTCAAGATCGTGGTGGCCGCGGCGGCGCTGGAAAACGGCATCGGCAAGAACACCCAGATCCTGGCCGGTCCCAGCTACACCCCGCCCACCTCCGGCGTGCCGATCAAGAACGCCGCCCCGTCGATCTGCCCGGAACGGCAGGTCTCCCTGTTGGAGGCGGTCACCGAGTCGTGCAACACCGGCTTCGCCCAGCTCGGCGTACGGCTCGGCGCCGACGCCATCAAGGAGAAGGCCCGGCAGTTCGGCTTCGAGCAGGACGACCTCACCGTGGGCCAGATCGGCGAGGACGGGCTGCCGGTCGAGGCCAGCCGGACCGGCACCATCCAGAACGCCGACGGCACCGTCGACCAGGCCGCGCTCGCGCAGTCCTCGATCGGCCAGCGGGACGTGCGGATGACGCCGCTGCAGGGGGCGCTGATCGCCGGCGCGGTCGCCAACGGCGGCAGTCAGATGCGCCCGTACCTGGTCCGGCAGCTGCTCGCCCCGGACCGCACCACCAGCTACTACACCGCCCAACCCCGCGAGCTGCGGCGGCCGGTCAGCGGTCCGGTCGCCAGCGACCTGCGCGACATGATGGTCAGCGTGGTCGAGAACGGCACTGGCAAGAAAGCCCAGATCAACGGCTACACGGTCGGCGGCAAGACGGGCACCGCCCAGTCCGCCCCGGACCGGCCCGACCACGGCTGGTTCATCGGTTTTGCCCTGGACAAGAACGGCACCCCGGTCTCCGCGGTCTGCGTCATGCTGGAGCAGGCCGGCCCCGGCGGCAGCGCCGAGGCGGCCCGGATCGGCGGCAAGATCATGCAGGCGGCCATCGCCGACTCCGGGGGCCGCTGACATGCTCAGTCCCGGCGTCCAGCTCGGCAACCGCTACCGCCTCGACGAGCGGATCGCCAGCGGCGGCATGGGGGACGTCTGGCGCGGCACCGACCAGGTGCTCGGCCGGACGGTCGCGGTCAAGAGCCTGCTCCCGGCGCTCCTCGACGACCCCGACTTCGCCGAGCGGTTCCGCGGCGAGGCCCGCACCATGGCCACCATCAACCACCCCGGCGTGGTGGACGTCTACGACTTCGGCAACGACCAGCAGATCGCCTTCCTGGTCATGGAGTACGTCGAGGGCGACGCGCTGTCCTCCACGCTGAGTCGGGTCGGCCGGCTCACCCCGGCCCGCACGATGGCGCTGGTCGCGCAGGCCGCCGACGCGCTGCACGCCGCGCACGAGAAGGGCATCGTGCACCGCGACGTGAAGCCGGGCAACCTCCTGGTCCGGCCGAACGGCACGCTGGTGCTGACCGACTTCGGCATCGCCCGTTCCGATCTGGTCGGTCAGCTCACCGCGGCCGGTTCGGTGCTGGGCACCGCCTCGTACATCTCGCCCGAGCAGGCCACCGGCGGCGTCGCCACCCCGGCGTCCGACGTGTACGCACTCGGCGTGGTCGCCTACCAGTGCCTCGCCGGCCGGCGTCCGTTCGAGGGGGACAACCCCCTCGACATCGCCATGCGGCACGTCCGGGAAACGCCCCGGCCGCTGCCCGCCGACATCCCGCCGCAGGTCCGGGCGGTGGTGGAGCGGGCGCTCGCCAAGGATCCGGCCGCGCGCTGGCCCAGCGCCGCCGCCCTGGCCGGGGTGGCCCGTCAGCTCAAGGCCGCGCTCTCCCAGCAGGCCCGCGCCGGTGGGCATCCCGCGCCGGTCTCGGCGGCCCCCGCCTCGCCCGCGGCACCCGGTCGCGCCCAGGTGCCGTCGGCACAGCAACTGCGCCCGCCGGCCGCCCCATACCGGCCGCCGGCCGCCGGCTCGCGCCCCGCTGGCGCGGGGCAGCAGCGTCCGACCGCCGTCGCTCCGGCGCAGCAGCAGCGTCCGACCGCTGTCGCACCGGCCGTGCCGCACTCCCGGCCGCCGGTCTCTCCCGCCGGCTATCCGCGCGGCGCCGCGGCGGTGCCGCCGGCTCGGCAGGACCACCCCCCGGCGTACGCCCGGCAGCCCGGCCCGGCGCTGCCGGCGCCCGCCCCTCGCCGGTCCCGGCCCGGGATGGTGCTCCTCGCCGTCCTCCTGGCCGCGCTGATACTGCTCTGCTCCGGCGTGATTTCCTACAACATGCGCAAGCGGTCGCAGGCCGGTGAACCCGGCGCGCTCGCTCCGCGCACCGTTGCGTCCGGCGCGCTGCGACTCGACGGACGCGACGATCCGATCCGGACGTCGTACCGTCGGGAGGTACGGCTCCAGCCGGATGGCGGCGGGACGACGACGAGCGAAGGACGACAGACGCGATGACAGCGCAGGCCCGCCTGCTCGGTGGCAGGTACCAGGTCGGCGAGCTGCTCGGCTACGGCGGCATGGCCGAGGTGCATCGCGGTCGCGACCTCCGGCTCGGTCGGGACGTCGCGATCAAGATGCTCCGGACGGACCTGGCCCGGGACGCGACCTTCCAGATGCGGTTCCGCCGGGAGGCGCAGAACGCCGCCTCGCTGAACCATCCGGCCATCGTCGCGGTCTACGACACCGGCGAGGAGACCGCGCCGACCGGCGAGACGCTGCCGTTCATCGTGATGGAGTTCGTCAACGGCCGGACGCTCAAGGAGGTGCTCGGCGCGGAGGGTCGGTTGCAGCCCCGCCGGGCGCTGGAGATCTGCGCCGACATGTGCGCCGCGCTGGAGTTCAGCCACCGGCACGGCATCATCCACCGGGACGTCAAGCCGGGCAACGTGATGCTCACCCAGACCGGCCAGGTCAAGGTCATGGACTTCGGCATCGCCCGGGCGCTGGCCAGCGGCGCGACGACCATGACGCAGACCAGCGCGGTGATCGGCACGGCGCAGTACCTCTCGCCGGAGCAGGCTCGCGGTGAGGCGGTCGACGCCCGCTCCGACGTGTACGCGGCCGGCTGCGTGCTCTTCGAGCTGATCTGCGGAAACCCGCCGTTCGTGGGCGACAGCCCGGTCAGCGTCGCGTACCAGCACGTGCGGGAGGCACCGCCGACCCCGAGCGACATCAACCCGGACGTCAACCCGGCGGTCGACGCGATCGTGCTCAAGGCACTGTCGAAGAACCCGCTCAACCGCTACCAGAGCGCCGGTGAGATGCGTGCGGACCTGCTCCGCGCCGCCGCCGGTCGGCCCGTGCTGGCGACTCCGGTGCTGCGCGAGGCGGAGACGGTGGCGATGGCGCCGGCCGGCGGTGGGGCGGGCTACCCGACCGCCGCCGGGGCGCCGCAGACCCGGCAGATCCCGGCCCGGGTCGGCGATCCGCGCCAACGAAAGGCGTCGTCCTGGCTGATCGCCGTGTTCAGCGCGGTCGGCGTGCTGGCGGTGATCGCCCTGGTCGCGGCCCTGCTCTGGAGCCAGCAGCAGGACAAGGATCTGAAGTCGGTGCCGACGCTCGCCGGCAAGACCCAGGACGTGGCGTTCACCGAGATCAGCAACGCCGGCCTCCGCCCGCAGTTGGGAGAGCCGGTGCTGAGCAGCGACTGCAAGCAGGGCACCGTGGTCAGCCAGAACCCGCAGCCCAATGCACGGCTGAAGGTGAACAGCCTGGTGACCATCCAGGTCTGCGGGGGCAAGCCCGAGGTGGCCGTCCCGGCCGGGCTCAAGGGCAGCAAGCAGGAGAGCGCCATCGCCCGGCTCAAGGACGCGAAGCTCGGCTACGACATCAAAGAGGTCGACAACGAGGAGAGCCAGGACATCGTCCTCAGCGTCTCCCCGCCCGAGGGGCAGCGCGTCCCCGAGGGCACGAAGGTCACCCTCACGGTGTCCAGGGGGAACGTCCGCGCGGTGCCGGACGTGGTGGGGCTGAGCGAGGAAGAGGCCACCCGCACCCTGCGCAACGCCGGCTTCAAGGTCAACCCGCAGGACGGCCCGGACGTGCCGGCCGCGGAGGCCGGGAAGGTCACCGACCAGAACCCGAACGGCGGCGACAAGAAGCCGAGGAACACGACGGTGACCATCAAGGTGAGCCAGCCCGAGGTGGTCGATCCCACGCCCACCGGGTCGGCGTCGCCGACCACGACGCCAAGCCCCACGCCGACCACTCCCGGTACCGGTGGCGGCAGCGGCCAGCCGATCTTCCCGCCGCCGGTCCGGAACCCGCAGGAGTAGACGCGGTGTTCCGGCTCGGGGGGCCGTCGGCGTGACCGCCGGGGACGCCGAACGCCGGGTGTGGGCTCGCCTGCCGGACGGCACGCAACGGGCCCTCACCGAGCGGCTTCCACCTGCCGACCTGCGGACCGTGCTGCTGAGCGTGGCGCGGTCCCGGGCCGCGACCGTCCGTCCGGCCGACCTGCTGCGCCGGTGGCGCGAGGACCGCTTCGTCCGTCCGGCGGCGAGCGATCCCCGGGTCCTGGCCGCCCTTGAGGCGGAGCTGTGGCACCTGCTGCCCGACGACGTCGACGGGGTCGAGTTGTCGCCGGTCGTGCCGTTGGGCACCTGCTCGGCGGTCGGGCCGGTCAGCCAGAACCGGATCGTCTCCACCGTCCGCTCGACGGAGGTGCTCAGCGACGCCACCAACGCCCTGGCGATCGAAGCGGCAGTACGACGCCAACGGCAGCACCGTACCGGCGAGGTGCACCTGGCCGCCTGTCACCGGCACCTGCGCGCGCAGGTCTTCGCCCCGGGCTTCTCCGCGCACTTCCGACTCTTCGCGCTGGTGTCCAGCGCACGCGACGCCGGCTCGGGGCGTACCGAGGCGCGGCTGCTGGCCCTGCACCTGGGCTACTGGCGTGCGGTCCTCGCGGCCCTCGTACCCGACGCCGCGCCGCGGATCGAGTACAGCGTCCTCGACGAGACGGTCGTGCGGGAGCGGCTGGTGGACAGCGTCCTGCCGGGGCTGCCGGACGGGCAGACCGCGGTGGTCGAGGAGCCGACCAGGACGCGGGGGCGCGGCTACTACACCGACGTCGCGCTGCGGCTGGTCGTGCGGGACGGTGCGGACGAGGTCGAGCTGGGTGACGGCGGCTTCACCACCTGGACGGCCCAGCTGATGGGCGATGCCAAGGAACGCTGCCTCGTCTCCTGCCTGGCCACGGAGCGCCTCGCCACCGTCATGCGGCGCGGCGGATGAGCCACGTCAGGTGGCGGCGGCGCCTGACCCGTGTGGCCGCCGGTGGGCTGGTCGCACTGCTGCTCGTCAGCCTGCCCTGGCTCTGGACGACGATCGCCGCGCACGGCCACCTGTACGACGAGGCCGACGCGCCGAGCGCCGACGTGGTGATCGTCCTCGGCACCGCCGTGGCAGCTGATCGACGCCAACCCGGGGACCGGCTGGCCGGCCGACTGGAGACCGCCGCCGAGTTGGTGAACAGCGGACGGGCCCGGGTGGTCCTCGTGTCGGGCGACGGGGGCGGCGCGTCGGGTGATGAGCCGGCGGCGATGACGTCGTACCTCACCGAACTCGGTGTCGATCCCCGTCGGGTGGTGGCGGACCCGTTCGGCCTGGATACCTATGACAGCTGCGTACGAGCGCGCGATGTCTACGGAGTTCAGCGCGCCCTGATCGTGACCCAGTCGTACCACCTGTCCCGGGCCGTGACGCTGTGTCGGCACCTCGGTCTCGACGTGCAGGGGGTGACGGCGCGCTGCGACGGTTGCGGACCCGTCCTGCTCGTCGGGAAGTCGGTCCGGGACTACTTCGCCAGCGGCAAGGCGGCATGGGACGCGGTCCGGCGCAGACCGCCCGCGGTCCACTCACCTGCCAGCCCAGCGTTGTCCGACGCGTTGCGGGGTTGACCGCCCGCTCCAGGGCGCGGGAGGACGCCGGTCAGGTGGTGGCGAAGGCGGCCCGGCGACGGGCGTCCACCTCGGCGGCCAGGTCGGGAGCCCGCTCCAGCGCCTCCGGGTGACCGCAGGCGGCCAGCCAGTTGGCCAGCATCAGGTGGCCCCCCTCGGTGAGCACCGACTCGGGGTGGAACTGCACGCCCTCGATCGGCAGCGTTCGGTGCCGCATCGCCATCACCACGCCGGAGCCGGTCCAGCCGGTCACCTCCAGCTCGTCGGGGAGCGTCTCGGGGAGCACGGCCAGCGAGTGGTAGCGGGTGGCGGTGAACGGGTCGGGCAGGCCGGCGAGCACGCCGACCGACTGGTGCCGTACCTCGGAGGTCTTGCCGTGCAGCAGCTCGGGGGCGCGGGTCACGGTGGCCCCGAACGCCTTGCCGATCGCCTGGTGGCCCAGGCAGACGCCGAAGATCGGCAGCTGACCGGCGTACTCCCGGATGACGTCCAGGCAGATGCCGGCCCGGTCGGGGCTGCCCGGCCCGGGCGAGAGCAGGATGCCGGCCGCGCCGACCCGGCCGACCTCGGCCAGGTCGATCTCGTCGTTGCGCCGAACCTCGCAGTCCACGCCGAGCTGGCCGAGGTACTGCACGAGGTTGAAGACGAACGAGTCGTAGTTGTCGATCACCAGGACGCGCATGGTCACCTGTTCGGGGAGGGGGGCGCGGTGTTGTTCTGGTCGGTGTCGTAGGGCAGGTCGTGGTCGTCGCCGGCCGGGGCGTCCCCGGGGACGGAGTCGCCGCCGCCGGCGGGGTCACCGGGTACGCCGGAGTCCTGCGTGACCTGCACGTCGTCGAAGGGCAGCAGCGGCTCGGCCCACGGGAAGACCACGTACCAGAGCAGGGCCACCGTGGCGGCGGCGAGCAGCACCGAGCCGGTCAGCTTGCCGGCCAGGCCGAAGGGCAGCTTGCGCCAGATGAACGCGTACAACGGGTCAGCCTCCCAGCTCCGCCGGGCGACCGGCCGACTTGGGTTGGGTCCGGTCCAGCTCGGCGTGGATGATCAGGCGCTGGTAGTTGTCGAACTTGGGGTTGCACGTGGTCAGGGTCAGCATCCGCTTGGTCGGCTTCTCGCCCGGCTCGCCGGGCACCGGCGCCACGACCTCGACCTGGGTCGGCTTGACGATCCGCGTCTTCGAGACCCGGTAGACGTACCAGTCGGTCTTGCTCTCGACCACGATCGCGTCGCCGTTGTCCAGCTCGTCCAGCCGCCAGAAGGTGGCCCGGTTGCGGTGCCCGGCCACGGAGAAGTTGCCGACCTGCCCGGGCAGGGCGCTGGTCGGGTAGTGGCCCGGCGCGTACCGGATGTCGGCCTGGGTGACCCCCTCGACCACCACCCAGTTCTTGTCGAGCTTGGGGATGTAGAGGCCGGCGATCGGCGTGCCGTGCACCGCGGGCGACGGCTTGGCGCTCGGGCGGGCCGACGGGGGCGCGACGGTCGGGTCGCCGGTCGGGGCCCACGCCTGGGCCAGTTGGTTGCTCAGGTCGTCCTGGTGCGCGTCGACGATGGCGGACTTGCCCCAGACCTCGTACCCGGCGAAGAGCAGCACCACGAGGCCGAACGTGATCAGGACCTCGCCGGTGACCCGGATGCCGCTGCGCAGCCGGGAGGCGAGCGAGGGGCGGGTGAGCTCCGAGTAGACGCTCTTGTAGCCCTCGCCGGTCTGGTGCGGCCGGAGTTGGACCACCCGCTCGCCACGCCGCGGCCGGGGCGGCTCGCCGGGGGTCTCGTCGGGGCCGGCCGGCTCGTCGGTGGTCGGCGGGCGCGGGACGGCGCCCATCAGCGCGGTGGAGTCGAGTGCCGGCGGCCGGGTCGGCGGCCCGGCGGGTACGGCCGGGATCAGCGCGGTCGCCGCCGGGTCGGCCACGCGGTCCGGGCCGGCCGGGGAGACCGGGACGGCCGGTGTGCCGGTCCCGCGAGCGGGTCCGGCACCGACCTTGGGGATGAACGCGGTGGGCGCGTCGCCGGTCGGCGCGGCCGGGCCCGGGACACCGGGGCTGGCCGGGCGTGCCGGGCCAGCCGCCGCGGGGTCGGGTTGGGTCGCCGGGCCCGGGTGAGTCGGGGCGGCGCCCGGTCCGATGGGCGTGCTGCCCGGTGCTCCCGGTCGGCCGGGCGTACCGCCGGGTGCCGGCGGTCTGGTCGATGCGCCGCCGGGTGCCAGCGGTCGGGTCGTCGCGCCGCCGGGTGCGGGCGGTCGGGTCGGGGCGTTGCCGGGGGCGGCCGGGCGGACCGGGCCCTGGTTGGGCGCGGGCGGGCGGCCGGCGTCCGGACCGGATGTGGGCGGGCGGCCGGGACCACCGTGCCAACTCGCGGCCTGGGCGGCACCGGGCCAGTGCGGCGGCGCGGCCGGTGTGTCGGGGCCTGGCTGGTGAGGGGCGCGCTGCGCGTCGGGTCGGCTGGCGCTCGGTTGCGCCGGTCGGTCGGTACGCGGGGGGTGCCCGGCGCGGCCGACGCGCGGCTGGCGGTCGTTCCACGGCGGTGCGGGGGTGGGTGGCGGCTCGGGGGCGGCCGGCGGTTGCGCCGCCCGGGGGCGGGAGGGCAGCACCGGGTCCGGCCAGTTGCCGCTCCGATCCGTCCCGGCCGGGTCGACGGTCGGCAGGTGCGCCGTCGGGTCGTCGCCCTGGTCCCGGTGCCGGCCGTCGCGACGCTCGTCCGGGCCGCTCATCGGCGCGCCGTCGCGGTGTGCGGGGCGGTCGGGCACCCCGGCTCGGCGCGGCCGCTCATCGGGGAACCGCCGCCGAGCGGAGGGCGGTCGAGTCCTCGAACGCCGGCACTGTCACCGTGGAGACGGTCTCCTTGTAGCCGAGTTGGTAGTCGTCGACCGCGTCCTTGAACCACCGGACTCCCTCAGAGCTGGCGAGGGCCTGCTGGAGGGCAGCGGGGTCGCCGATTGCTACGATCTTGAATGGTGGGGAGTACACCCGGCCGTGCAGCAGCAGGGTGTTACCGACGCAGCGTACCGCGCTGGTGGCGAGCACGCGGACATTCATGATTGACATGGCCTCGGCCCCGCCGGCCCAGAGCGCGTTGACCACCGCCTGCACGTCACCCTGGTGCACCACCAGGTCGTCGTTGGTGGCTTCCTTGGGCGTCTGGTCGCTGCGCTGGGGCGCGTCGTTCAGCTCGACGGTGATGCCGGTGCCGGTGAGCGCGGTGAAGCCGGCGGTCTGGAGGCTGCCCTCCGCCCGGTCCTGCTGGGCCTTGATCGGGCCGTCCGATCCGGCCAGCTCGGCGGTCTGCTGCTCGACCTCGTCGCGCAGGGTGGCGGCCCGCTGCTCGCTCGCCGCCACCTGCTCGCGGCGGTCCTCGATGAGCTGGTTGAGCTGGGGTCGGCGGTCCTCCCGGAGCGCGGTGCCGCCGGCGGTGGTCGCGGTGGTGGTGAAGAGCAGCCCGGCCGCGGCGGCGATCAGCGGAACGCCGATCGACCAGCCGGGTCGACGCTGCCGCGGGCGCCGGGGCAGCAGCCCGGCGACGGCCCGTCGGAGGGCCTTCTGCCAGGAGGCGGCGCCGGATGTGTACTCCACCGAGCGTTCCTTCCGCGTGTCGGGGATCGGTCCGCCCCGCCCCGGCCGGCCGGCCCGGTGATGCGAACAGTCCCGCCCTTTTCGGTCACTCCGTGCACCGGCCTGACCCCATTCGTGGTCTGGGCCGGCCTTCGGGACTACGCTAGCTGTCGAACATTATTGGCCATGGACCGTCGCCTCCGCGCCCGGTTGTCAGGCCGGACGAGGTCGTCACCCCCTCTGGAGAGCGTCGTGCCCAAGTCTCAGGTCCGCAAGAAGAAGGTGTACACCGCGCCCACGGACGTTCGTCCGACGGCGGCGGCCACGTCGCGCAAGCCTAGCCCGGTCTGGCTGCCGATCACCGCGGTCGCTCTGATCGTCGCCGGCATCGGGTGGCTGGTCATCTACTACCTCTCGGAGCAGCAGTACCCGGTCATGGCCTGGGGCTACTGGAACCTCGCGGTGGGCTTCGGCGCGATGGTCGCCTCGCTGGTCCTGCTCTCCCGCTGGCGCTGAGCCAGCCGCGGTCGCGTCGGCCGCATCGAGGGCTCACGTCACCCCGCGGAGCCCCTGCCCGGCGGGTTCGGGCGGGGCACCCTATGGTGTCCGCAGGGCGGCGTGGCCGGTTGCGAGAAGACTCACGTTACTGCTGGGTAACCTTGCGCGTAGGCTGCACTGCATGACCGAGCGGAGCGAGGTCATCGACCGGTCCGGTCGCAGGTGTGGCAGCGGCGCGACGCCGATCCCGGCCTGACCCGGCCCCGGTCGCCGAGCCGCTCGACAGGCAGCAGACCGGGAGGCCAACTCGATGGGCAGCGTCCAGATCGTCACGACGATCCTCGCGGCCGCCATCACCGCCGTGGCGGTGTGGCTTGCGGTACGCGCGGTCATGAAGATGACGGCAGTCATCCGGCTCGGGCAGCCCGCCCCGGAGCGGTTCACCGACAAGGGTGCGCGTACCAGGACGATGCTGGTGGAGACCGCCGGTCACACCCGCATGCTGAAGTGGAGCGTGGTGGGCGCCGCGCACTGGTTCGTGATGGTCGGCTTCATCGTGCTGTCGCTGCTGGTGCTCGAGGCGTACTTCGAGGTGGTCACCCCGACCGGCGGTCTGCCGGTCGTCGGGCACTGGACGGTCTTCGGCCTGGCCACCGAGGTCATCGGGGTGCTCGGCCTGGTCGGCATCCTGGTGCTGATGGCGATCCGGCTGCGCAACCGGCCGACCCGGCCGGGCGGTCGCTCCCGGTTCACCGGCTCGACGATGTGGCAGGGCTACTTCGTCGAGTGGATCGTGCTGCTGGTCCTGATCTTCGGGTTCGTGATCCGGGGCTTCAAGGTCGCCACCGACCACTTCGAGTACCCGCTCTGGGCCACCCCGGTGAGCCACGCGGTCGGGGCGGTGCTGCCCGACTGGCAGGACGGGGCCAGCGTCGCCGCGCTCATTAAGATCGTCATCTCGATGACCTGGCTGATCGTCATCTCGCTGAACGTGACCATGGGTGTGGCCTGGCACCGCTTTCTGGCCTTCCCCAACATCTTCTTCAAGCGCGAGCCGGCCAAGCCGGCGGGCTCCGGCCTCGGTGCGCTGCGGCCGATGACCAGCCAGGGCAAGCCGCTGGACTTCGAGGAGGCCGACCCGGAGAAGGACCAGTTCGGTGTCGCACAGGTCGAGCAGTTCTCCTGGAAGGGCCTGCTCGACTTCAGCACCTGCACCGAGTGCGGCCGCTGCCAGTCGCAGTGCCCGGCCTGGAACACCGGCAAGCCGCTGTCGCCCAAGCTGCTCGTGCTCAGCCTGCGCGACCACGCGTACGCCAAGGCGCCGTACCTGCTGGCCGGCGGCGGCAAGGACCTGACCGGTGAGGAGAAGGCCACCGCCGCGCAGCTCGCCCACATGGACGTGCTGGCGCTGGCCGAGGCGGACAAGCCGCTGATCGGCACCGCCGAGGAGGGCGGCGTCATCGACCCGGACGTGCTCTGGTCCTGCACCACCTGCGGCGCCTGCGTCGAGCAGTGCCCGGTGGACATCGAGCACGTCGACCACATCGTCGACATGCGTCGCTACCAGGTGCTGATCGAGTCGAGCTTCCCGTCCGAGGCCGGCGTCATGCTGCGCAACCTGGAGAACAAGGGCAACCCGTGGGGCGCCCCGCAGAACACCCGCGAGGACTGGACCAAGGGCCTGGACTTCGAGGTGCCGCGGGTGGGCGAGGTGGACGACTTCGAGTACCTGTTCTGGGTCGGCTGCGCCGGTGCCTTCGAGGACCGGGCCAAGAAGACCACCCGCGCGGTGGCCACGCTGCTCAACGAGGCGGGCGTGACGTTCGCGATCCTGGGCGAGGGCGAAACCTGCTCCGGTGACCCGGCCCGGCGGATCGGTAACGAGTTCGTCTTCCAGATGCTCGCCCAGCAGAACGTCGAGACCTTGAACGAGGCGTTCGAGGGCCGCGAGAAGGCCAAGCGCAAGATCGTCGCGACCTGCCCGCACTGCTTCAACACCCTGGGCAACGAGTACGGCCAGCTCGGCGGCGAGTTCGAGGTGGTCCACCACACCCAGTTGCTGGCCCATCTCGTCTCCACCGGCAAGCTCACCCCGGTGCAGCCGGTCGACGGTGGCGTGACCTACCACGACCCCTGCTACCTGGGCCGGCACAACCGGGTGTTCGCCCCGCCGCGCGAGGTGCTGGGGACCGCCATCGAGGGCGAGCTCACCGAGATGCCGCGTAACAGCGAGCGCTCCTTCTGCTGCGGCGCCGGCGGCGCCCGGATGTGGATGGAGGAGAAGATCGGCAAGCGGATCAACGTGGACCGGGTCGAGGAGGCCATGTCCACCGGGGCGAAGACGGTCGCCGTCGGCTGCCCGTTCTGCTCGACCATGCTGAACGACGGGGTGAACGGCAAGGGCGCCGGCGAGCAGGTCGAGGTCGTCGACGTGGCCAGCGTGCTGCTCCGCTCGGTCCGGCCCGAGCAGCCGCAGGGCGACAAGCAGGCGGCACCGGTCGCCGGCTGAGGCGCGTACCCCGGAAGACGCCGGACGGCGGTGGCACCCTCGGGTGGCACCGCCGTCGTCGTGTCAGCCTCCGCCGGCCGGTGAACCGCGCGCCACCCGTGCGAGAATCGCGCCGAGGTGAGGCGATCATCGACGGGCTGTTCCTGACCACGCTGCTGCCCCTGGTCGGCTTCGGTGCGCTGACCGCCGGCAACGCGTTCTTCGTCGCGGCCGAGTTCGCCCTGGTGACCGTGGACCGGGCCGAGATCGACCGGCGGGCCGCCGGCGGCGACGCCGCCGCCACGACGGTCCGTACGGCGCTGCGTGAGCTCTCCTTCCAGCTCTCCGGGGCGCAACTGGGCATCACCATCACCGCGCTGCTGACCGGCTACCTGGCCGAGCCGGCGCTGGCCCGGATCTTCACCCCGCTGCTGCGTCCGGTGGTCGGCGACGCCACCGAGCGGTTCACCCCGTTCCTGGCCCTCGCGCTGGCCACGCTGCTCTCCATGCTCTTCGGCGAACTGGTGCCGAAGAACCTCGCGCTGGCCCGGCCGATGCCCACCGCGCTGGCCACGGCGGGCCCGATGCACCGCTTCTCCCGTACCTTCGGCTGGCTGATCCGGGCGCTCAACGACTCGGCGAACCGGCTCGTGCGCGGGCTCGGTGTCGAACCGCAGGAGGAGCTGGCGAGCGCCCGGTCGCCGGAGGAACTGGGCCTGCTGGCGGCCATCTCGGCCCGGGCCGGCGCGTTGCCCCCGGACACCGCGATGCTGCTGCGGCGCACCATCCGGTTCGGCGACAAGCGGGCCGCCGAGGCGATGACGCCCCGGGTGGACGTGGTGGCGCTGCGCGCCACGGCGAGCGTGGCCGAGTTGCTCGACCTCTCCCGGCAGACCGGGCGGACCCGGTTCCCGGTGTACGAGGAGACCCTGGACCTGGTCACCGGGGTGGCCGGGGTGCCCGACGCGCTGGGGGTGCCGCCGGCCCGCCGGGCGTCGACCATGGTCGGATCGGTGGCCCGCGAGCCGGTGTACGTGCCGGAGAGCCTGGACCTGGACGGCGTGCTGGCCGCGCTGAAGGCCGCCGGCGCGGACCTGGCCATCGTGGTCGACGAGTACGGCGGCACGGACGGCGTGGTGACCGTCGAGGACCTGGTCGAGGAGCTGGTCGGCGAGATCGCCGACGAGTTCGACCCGGCCGCCGTGGACGACACCGGCCCGGCCGAGCTGACCGTGCCGGGTGGGGAGCGCACCGTGCTGGTCGACGGGGTGCTGCGCTCCGACGAGCTGGCCGAGCAGACCGGTTTCCGGCTGCCCGAGGGGCCGTACGAGACGCTGGCCGGGTTCCTGATGGCCCGGCTCGGGCACATCCCGCTGGCCGGCGAGACGGTCGAGGCGGACGGCTGGGAGTTCACCGTGGTGGAGGTGGACCGGCACCGGATCGAGCAGGTCCGGGTGCTGCGCCCGGCGGAACCGGACGACGATGACTGAACTGCTGGTGACCGTGCTGCTGTTGCTGGGCAACGGGTTCTTCGTGGGCAGCGAGTTCGCGCTCATCGCGTCCCGGCGTACGGTGCTCGAACCGCTCGCCGCCGGCTCGAAGCGGGCCCGCTGGGCATTGTCGGCGATGAACCAGATCCCGCTGATGATCGCCGGCGCGCAGCTCGGCATCACGGTCTGCTCGCTGGGCCTGGGCGCGATCGCCGAGCCGGCGCTGGCCCACCTGCTGGAGGTGCCCTTCCACGCGGCCGGTCTGCCCGAGCGGGCGGTGCACCCGGTGGCGTTCGTGCTGGCCCTGGGCGTGGTGGTCTTCCTGCACACCGTGGTCGGCGAGATGGTGCCGAAGAACATCACGCTGGCCGGTCCGGAGGTGTCGGCGCTCTGGCTCGGCCCGGCCATGCTGGCGTTCTGCGTGGCCACGAAGCCGCTGCTGCTGGCGATGAAGTGGGCGGCCCGCCGGGTGCTGAGCCTCTGGCGGATCGAAGCGACCGAGGCGGTGAAGACGGTGTTCACCGCCGAGGAGCTGGCCGGGCTGGTCTCCCAGGCGCGTACGGAGGGGCTGCTCGACGCCGAGGAGCACGCCCGGATCACCGGAGCCCTGGCGCTGCACAGCCGGACCGCGGCGGACGCGTTGCAGCCGTGGTCGACGGTGGTGACGGTGGCCGAGGACGTCTCGCCGGCGTCGCTGGAGGTGCTGGCCACCCGGACCGGGCGGTCCCGGTTCCCGGTGGTGCAGCGCTCGACCCGGCGGGTGCTCGGTTTCGTGCACGTCAAGGACGTGCTCGGGTACGCCGGGCCGGGGCGCCGGGCGCCGGTGCCGGCGCAGGTGTACCGCCCGCTGGCGGTGGTGCCGCCGGAGCGTACGCTCGCCGATCTGCTGCTGGCCATGCGGCGCGAGCGGCGGCATATGGTGCTGGTCAGCGACGGGCGCCGGCCGCTCGGCGTGGTGACCCTGGACGACGTATTGACCGCGATCGTTGGCTGATCGGTCAATACCCTTGGTGTGCAAGCGGTCCCGCCACAGTGATGTATACAGTCGTCGCCTTGATTCCGCTGCGGCGCTTCCCTAGTGTGGGGCACCGACCGCTGTGGGTCGTCTGCCTCGGCCCTTCCCTCACGCGAGGCGCCCGGCGGTCGGTTGCAAAGGAGTCGGTGCCGGTGGCAACCATGCCCCCCCATCGTCACGCCCCGGGACTGTCCGCTCGTCCGGGCGGTCTGCGCCGGGTCACCCAACGTCTGCTCGTGCTGGTCGCCGCCGCGGCCGTCGGTGCCGGCCTGCTGGCCGCGCCGGTGCAGGCCGCGCCCTCGGTCGACGAGATCGAGGCGCAGATCGACAAGCAGTGGGAGCAGTTGGAGCCCACCATCGAGCAGTACAACAAGGTACGGGCCCAGCTGAAGGTCAACAAGAAGAAGTCGGCGGACCTGCAGAAGAAGATCGAGCCGCTGGCCCTGCAGAGCGAGCTGGCGCTCAACCGCGTCGGTGACCTCGCTTCCCGCTACTACATGTCGGGGCCCTCGCACGACATCGGCGCGCTGCTGGTCAGCGCCAAGCCGGACACCCTCACCGAGCAGCTCACCGTCCTCGACCGGCTCGCCGCGCAGGAGCGCAAGGAGGTCGAGGGTGTGCTGGCCGTGCGGGCCAAGTACGACGGGCAGAAGCAGAAGCTGGACGCCCTGATCGCCACCCAGACCAAGCAGCAGGACGACCTGGCGAAGAAGAAGAAGGAGATCGACGCCGAGATTAAGCGGTTGGAGGCATCCCTGCCGAAGACCGTGGTCAAGACGGAGGGCTGCCCGACCATCCAGGGCGTGGTCAGCGAGGCGGCCCGCACCGCGATCCGGACCGCCTGCGGCAAGGTCGGCAAGCCGTACGTCTGGGGCGCCGTCGGCCCGAACGCGTTCGACTGCTCGGGTCTGACCCAGTACGCCTACAAGGCGGCCGGGATCAGCCTGACCCACTTCACCGGCGCCCAGTGGAACGAGGGCAAGGCCATCCCCCGCTCCGAGGCGCGCCCGGGTGACCTGGTCTTCTTCTTCAGCGACCTGCACCATGTCGGGCTCTACCTCGGCAACGACAAGATGGTGCACGCGCCACGCGCCGGCAAACCGGTCAACGTTTCGAGCATCAACTACATGCCGGTCGCCGGGTTCCGCAGACCCAGCTGATCCAGCAGGCACGACGAGGGCCCCCGGTTGTACGACTGGGGGCCCTCGTCTTTCATTTCAGCTGGGTGCGCCCACCGGGGACGGAAGCAGCAGCACGTCGTCCAGGTTGACGTACATCATCCGGTGACCGAACTGGACCTGCACGTAGCGCAGTTCACCGCGGACGACCGTCCAGTCCCCGGGCGACGTTCCGTCGAAGGTGGTCGCGCGGTAGTACTCGCTCGGTAGGATCCCGCCCGCCGCGTACCGCTGCCCGGCGGCGAACGTGTACTGCAACGGCGAGATGGTCTGGTAGGGCACTCCGGTCGGGTAGGCGGCCCGCTCCGGGTAGGCCCGCCCGTAGACCGGGACGGTGTTCCTTCCGGGCTTCGGCGTCACCACGAAGCCCGTGGCCCACTTCGCGGTCGGCGCCGAGGCGGGGTTGTGGAACCAGGCCTTCTGGCCGAGGTACCAGATCGCCGTCCAGTCGCCGCGGACCTCCGCGACCGCGTACGTCTGGCCGGCCGAGGCGCGGGCGCCGTGGTCGGAGATGTACATCGTGTCCGGTGAGCCGTCCGGGCGCTCGCCGAGGTCGTTGACCAGCGGCGCGTCGTGGTTGGGCGCGCTGCGCAGGAGCACTGCGGACGAGCCGCGTAGCGGGCACGGCGCGGCTGGCGGCACCGGGGGCACGCCGGGCGGCTGCTGATTGCAGCCGTAGAAGGCCGGCCGGTTGGCGGCGAAGTCCGGGTCGATCGTGACCAGGCCGGTTCGCGCCGTGCCAGTGGTACGGAACGGGGCCTTCAGCAGGTCGAAGTAGTGCGACCAGTCCCAGTAGGGGCCCGGGTCCCAGTGCATGTCGGCGACGTTCGCCGCGATCGTGCCGGGCACGTTGTCGTGGCCGATGATGTGCTGGCGGTCCAGCGGGATGTTGAACTGCAGCGCCAGGTGCCGCACCAGCTTGGCCGACGTGCGGTACATCGCCTCGGTGTACCAGGTGCCCTGCCCGGCGAAGCCCTCGTGCTCAATGCCGATCGACTTGGCGTTGACGTACCAGTTGCCGGCCTGCCAGCCGACGTCCTTGGCCTTGATGTGCTGGGCCACGTAACCGTCCACCGAGCGCAGCGTGTAGTGCCAGCCCAGGTAGGTCGCCTTCTTGACCAGGTCGACACTGGGGGCGAAGTAGCCCTCGGTGTCGTGGATGACGATGTACTCGATTTTCTGCTGGGCCGGTCGGTTGCCCAGGTCGTGGTTGCCGTAGTCGCCGGCGCGCGGGCCGTACTTCGCGTACGGGGCCGGGATCCACTCGCAGGCCAGGCGGACCGGGCACTCCAGCCCGTCCGGCCGTTCCGCGCGCCGCAGTCCGAGCCGGTGAAGCACGCTGTCGTCCGGGTCGACCGCCCGCGCGGCGAGGGTGACCTGGTGGCCGTCGTCGGTCCGCCGGCTCGCCCCCGAGCGGATCTGGTCGTACACCTCGTCGGCGAAGGCCGCCGCGGCGTCCTCGGTGTCGGCGCCGGAGTACCGGGCCACCGCGCCGTACCAGGCTCCGGGGTCACTCATCCCACCGAGCGGGCCGCCGAGGTCCTTCTGGTACGCGGAGAGCAGCGCGGCCCCGCCCCGGATGTTGGCGGCCGGGTCGGAGCGGAGCGTCTCCGGGCTGGCCCCGATGAGGGCGGCGGCGGCCTGGAGGGTCTGCAGCGCCTCTGCGGCGGGTGCGGCCTCCCGCGATCCCGTCACCGTCGGCGCCGCAACGGTCAGCGGCCGAGATTCGTCGCCGCGCGGGTCCTCGTCCTCGTCGACGTGACCACCGGCGGGCAGCGAGGTCACGTGGGCGGCGTCGGTCAGGTGCAGCGGGCCGTAGCCGCCGCTGGTGCTCGGCGTGCCGGGATGAGTGTCCCAGCGAGACTCCAGGTACGAGACGCCCAGCAGGATGCTCTCCGGCACGCCGTGGTCGGCGGCTGCGGCGGCGTACTGCTGCTGCCGGTCGTCGGCCGGCGCTGCCGTGGCCGGACCGGCGCTGAACGGTGTGACCGCGGTGGCGGCGACCACGGCCGTGGCGAGCAGTGCGCGCCTGCTCGCCGACAGGGTTGGACGATGCATCGATACCCCCAGATGTGACGGGTGAAGGTGAGGTCACCCTCGTCCCGCCCGGAGCTCACGTCAATACCTTTCGATGCAGCAACGCCAGTGGAAAAAAATCTTCGGACGGATCGCCGGATCCGGCATCGGTACGGAGTGTCACGGCCGGGTGGGTTGCGGATCGGTAACAGCCGTCTCTACTCTGGTCATTTGTCGGCCCGACAGCAGCTCCGCCCAACCCGGACGGTAACGGACCGACACCGCCGAGTCGCCTCCGAGCGAACCGGGGACCCAGGTTTTCCGGGGTGAATCCGCAGTCACTGCGGTAGGGCGCCTACCTTCCCGCCCGAACCCGTCAGCTAACCCGGTAGGCGGTCAGGAAGAAGGAGTACGGAGCCCGGTGGCCCACCATGCCCGGCGGCCGTCGTCCGAGCGGTCGGCGTCAGCCGACCCGACGACGAACGTGCCGCGCCCACGCTGGTCCCGCTTCACCACCTCCCTCGCCGCCCTGGTCGGCGTCGCCGTCGTCCTGACCGGCAGCGCGACGGCGGCCCACGCCGACCCGTCGGTCACCGAGATCGAGCGCCAGATCGACGCCGACTGGAACAAGCTCGAACCCATCATCGAACGGCACAACGCCACCCGGGCCGACCTGGCCGTCAAGCGCAGGCAGGCCGACGCGCTGGCCGCCCGGATCGCGCCGCTGGAGCGCCAGGTCGACGCTGCGATGGACAAGGTCAGCGCCCTGGCCGTACGCGCCTACAAGGGCGAAAACGTCTCCACCGTCAACGCCATGCTCGGCAGCCAGTCGCCCAGCGACATGGTCGGGCAGTTGGAGATGCTCGACCGGTTCGCCCACGATCAGCAGCAGGACGTCCAGCAGGTGACCGACCTGCGTGACGAGCTGGCTCGGCAGAAGGCGCCGCTGGACGAGATGGTCGCCCAGCTGACCCGCACCGAGGCCCAGCTGGCGGCGAAGAAGAAGCAGATCAACGAGGAGATCGACCGCCTGCAGAAGCTGCGCCTCAAGGTGTACGGCAGCGGCGGAGGCGGTTCCCTGCGGCCCGCGCCGTGCCCGGCCAGCTACCCCGGTGGTGGTGCCGGCGTCGCCGTCAAGTTCGCCTGCGCCCAGATCGGCAAGCCCTACGTCTGGGGCGCCGAGGGCCCGAACTCGTACGACTGCTCCGGTCTGATGCTCGCCGCCTGGGCCAAGGCCGGCGTGTCCCTGCCGCACAACGCCGCCCAGCAGAGCCGGGTGACCAAGGACGTCAGCCGGGCCGACCTACGCCCTGGTGACTTGGTCTTTTACTACAGCGACATCCACCACGTCGGCATGTACGTCGGCAACGGCTGGGTGGTGCACGCCTCCCAGGCCGGCACGCCGATCAAGATGAAGAAGGTCGACGACGGCCCGATCCACAGCTACGGCCGCCCGGGCTGAGACGCAAGGAAGGGCCCCTTCTTAACGCCGGCGGCTTCGGTTCTAGGGATCGTTGCAATGCCTGACTTGATCAGGGGTTGTTGTGTTCGAGGTTC
>NZ_JBHSBO010000044.1:0-50089 GCF_042650685.1 Micromonospora sp. GCM10011542 | reverse complement strand
CCCAACTCCCCGGAAGATGACCACCAGAGACCCACACATACGACACAAGACCCATAAATATGCCTCTGAGTCATAAGGCTCGTTCCAGGCTCCGCCGCCACAGGCGTCAAGGTGCGTAGCGCCCAGAAGGGCTACCCGGACCGCGCGATGCTGCCCAGACGCCCCTGTCCGGGATGCCTGCCCGCGAGGCCAGCACCGCGAAGCCGCACCGCGAGGCCCTCACCGCTAGGCCCGCACCGCGAGCCCGCACCGCGAAGCCGCACCGCGAGCCCGCACCGCGCGGCCCGCACCCCGAAGCCGCACCGCGAAGCCCAGCACCGCGATGCCCGGACCGCGCGGCGCGGGCGGGCGTCAGACGACGACCGAGACCATCCGGCCCTTCACCACGATGACCTTGCGCGGCTCTTTGCCGGCCAGTGACGCGGCCACCGCTTCCAGGGCGGCGGTCCGCACCGACTCCTCGTCGGCGCCCGCGGCGACCTCGATGCGGCCGCGGACCTTGCCGTTGATCTGCACCGGGTAGGTCACCGTGTCGGCCACCAGCAGCGCCGGGTCGGCGGTCGGGAAGTCCGCGTACGTCAGCGAGGAATCGTGTCCCAGCCGCCGCCACAGCTCCTCGGCCAGGTGCGGGGCGAACGGCGCCACCATCAGCACCAGCGGCTCGGCCACCTCGCGGGGCGTCGCCGACAGCCCGGTCAGCCCGTTGGTCAGCTGGATCAGCTTGGCGATCGCGGTGTTGAACCGGATCCCATCCATGTCGCCGCGGACCCCGTCGATGACCTTGTGCAGCAGCCGAAGGGTCGCCTCGTCGGCCGGGTCCTCGGTGATCCGCAGCGCCCCGGTCTGCTCGTCGACGACCGCCCGCCAGACCCGCTGCAGGAACCGGTACGACCCGACCACCGCGCGGGTCTCCCAGGGGCGGGACACCTCCAGCGGGCCCATCGACATCTCGTACACCCGGAAGGTGTCGGCGCCGTACGCGGCGCACATGTCGTCGGGGGTCACCACGTTCTTCAGCGACTTGCCCATCTTGCCGTACTCGCGGTTGACCGTCTCGTCGCCCAGGTAGTAGCCGCCGTCGCGCTCGATGACCTCCTCGGCCTGCACGTAGCTACCCCGGGCGTCGGTGTACGCGTACGCCTGGATCATGCCCTGGTTGAACAGCTTGCGGAACGGCTCGAACGACGAGACGTGCCCCAGGTCGTACAGCACCTTGTGCCAGAAGCGCGCGTACAGCAGGTGCAGCACGGCGTGCTCGGCGCCGCCCACGTACAGGTCGGTGCCGCCGGGGTCGCCCTCGCCGCGCGGGCCCATCCAGTACCGCTCGTTCTCCGCGTCGACGAACCGCTCGGAGTTGGTCGGGTCCAGGTAGCGCAGCTCGTACCAGCAGGAGCCGGCCCACTGCGGCATCACGTTGGTCTCGCGGGTGTAGCGCTTCGGCCCGTCACCCAGGTCCAGCTCCACCTCCACCCAGTCGCGCCGCCGTGACAGCGGGGTTTCCGGGTTGCTGTCGGCGTCGTCGGCCGCGAACGTCTTCGGCGAGAAGTCGTCCACCTCGGGCAGCTCGACCGGCAGCATCTCCTCCGGCAGCGCGATGGCCGCGCCGGTCTCGTCGTAGACGATCGGGAACGGCTCACCCCAGTAGCGCTGGCGGGAGAACAGCCAGTCGCGCAGCCGGTAGGTCACCGCGCCGGCGCCGTGCCCGTTCGCCTCCAGCCACTCGATGATCCGCGCCTTGGCGTCGGCCACCCCCAGGCCGTTCAGGTCCAGGCCGCGCTCGGGCGCGGCGCTGTTGATGGCCGGGCCGTCCCCGGTGTACGCCTTGCCGGCGAAGCCCTCGCTGGGCTGCACGGTCCGCACGATGGGCAGCTCGAAGACCTCGGCGAACGCGTAGTCCCGCTCGTCCTGGGCGGGCACCGCCATGATCGCGCCGGTGCCGTAGCCGGCCAGCACGTAGTCCGCGATGAAGATCGGGATCTGCGCGTCGGTGACCGGGTTGGTGGCGTACGCGCCGATGAAGACGCCGGTCTTCTCCCTGGTGTCGGCCTGCCGCTCGACGTCGGTCTTGGCCGCCGCGGCCTTGCGGTACGCCTCGATGGCCGCGCGCGGGCTGGCGTGCCCACCGGTCCACGCGTCGCGGGTGCCGTCCGGCCAGGCCGCCGGCACCAGCGCGTCGACCAGCTCGTGCTCCGGCGCCAGCACCATGTAGGTGGCCCCGAAGATGGTGTCCGGACGGGTGGTGAACACCCGGATCGGCTCCTGGGTGGTGGGGAAGTCGATGTGCGCGCCGGTGGACCGACCGATCCAGTTGCGCTGCTGCAGCTTGATCGGCTCGGGCCAGTCCAGTGCGTCCAGGTCGTCCAGCAGCCGGTCACCGTACGCGGTGATCCGCATCATCCACTGCTTCAGGTTGCGCTTGAAGACGGGGAAGTTGCCCCGCTCGGAGCGGCCGTCGGCGGTGACCTCCTCGTTGGCCAGCACGGTGCCCAGCCCCGGGCACCAGTTCACCGGCGCCTGCGAGACGTACGCCAGCCGGTGGTCGTCGACCACCTGGCGCCGCTCGGTGACGCTCAGCTCGGCCCACGCCCGACCGTCCGGGGTGGGTCGGTTGCCCCCCTCGAACTCGGCGATCAGCTCAGCGATCGGCCGGGCCCGCCGCGCGTCCCGGTCGTACCAGGAGTTGAAGATCTGCAGGAAGATCCACTGGGTCCAGCGGTAGAAGTCGGTGTCGATGGTCGCGACCGAACGGCGCTCGTCGTGCGCCAGCCCCAGCCGGCGCAGCTGCGCCTTGTACCGCTCGATGTTCGCGACCGTCGTCGTCCGGGGATGGGTGCCGGTCTGCACCGCGTACTGCTCGGCGGGCAGGCCGAAGGCGTCGAAGCCCATCGCGTGCAGCACGTTGCGCCCGGCCATCCGCTGGTAGCGGGCGAAGCAGTCGGTGCCGATGTAGCCCAGCGGGTGGCCGACGTGCAGGCCGGCGCCGGACGGGTAGGGGAACATGTCCAGCACGTACAGCTTCTCCGCGCCGGCACGGGGGTGCTCCGGGTCGGCCAGCGGGCCGCTCGGGTTCGGTGCGTGGAAGGTCCCCTCCCGGGCCCAGATGTCCTGCCAACGGTGTTCGATCTCGTCGGCCAGGGCCGCGGTGTACCGGAACGGGGGGATGTCGCCCGCCGGTGCGGCTGCCTCACTCATCGCCTTCTCCTCGCTTCGCTTCGCTTCGTTTCGGCGCCGTCGGGCCGGGCCGGCGGCGGGCACAAAAAAGCCCCTCGCGCAGGAGGGGCCGCCGTGCTGTCGCGCGTTCAACGCATCAGCACGGCCCGGTAAGAAGCAGGAAGACTCCGGCCATGTCCGGCAGTGTACCTCGCCGCCGGTTGACGCCGCCCCGGGCCGCCGCGTCCCTCGACCCGGCGAATATCGGGGCGTAACCGACCGTCTACCTGCGGGGGTCGGCGAGAACGACAAACATGGTTAGCCTGAGAGGCCAGTGAGGTTTCTGCGGCAAACGAGGCTCGACGTCGCGAACCCAACGGCGGGTCCAGGTGCTCTATACAGAGCTGCCGACACGGCGACGAGGAGGAGGCCCGTGACACAACAGACCTGGGACGAGGTGGGCGGCCTTTTGCCGCACGACGAGTTCCGCGCCGCCAGCGAGGCCATCGTGGCCAACATCGAGCAGGTCATCGAGGGCAAGACCGCCACCGTGCGGCTGGCCCTGGCCGTCCTGCTCGCCGAGGGTCACCTCCTGATCGAAGACGTGCCGGGCGTCGGCAAGACCAAGCTCGCCAAGGCGCTGGCCCGATCGATCGACTGCTCGGTGCGCCGGATCCAGTTCACCCCGGACCTGCTGCCCAGCGACGTGACCGGGGTCAGCGTCTACAACCAGGAGACGCACGACTTCGAGTTCCGCCCGGGTGCGGTCTTCGCCAACCTGGTGGTCGGCGACGAGATCAACCGCGCCTCACCGAAGACCCAGTCGGCGCTGCTGGAGTGCATGGAGGAGCGGCAGGTCACCGTCGACGGCGTCACCTACCAGCTGCAGACGCCGTTCATGGTGATCGCCACCCAGAACCCGATCGAGATGGAGGGCACCTACCCGCTACCCGAGGCGCAGCGCGACCGGTTCACCGCCCGGATCGCGATGGGTTACCCGGACGCCGGCGCCGAGCTGGCCATGCTGGACGGGCACGGCGCCTCCGACCCGCTGAACGAGCTGCACGCGGTCTCCGACGCGGACATCGTCCGGCAGCTGATCGCCACCGTCCGCAAGGTGCACGTCGCCGACGCCGTGAAGCAGTACGCCATCGACCTGGTCACGGCCACCCGCGAGGCGCCCGACCTGCGCCTGGGCGCCTCGCCCCGGGCGACCCTGCAACTGCTGCGCACCGCCCGGGCGGTCGCCGCCCTGGAGGGCCGCGACTACGTCCTCCCCGACGACCTGCAGGCGCTCGCGGTGCCGGTGCTGGCGCACCGGATCATCCCGACCGCCGACGCGCAGCTCGCCCGGCGCACCACCGACGCGATCGTGTCCGAGCTGGTGCACCGGCTGCCGTTGCCGCACGACCGGCAGCGCTCGCCGTACGACACCCGGCCCGCCACCGGCAACGGTCGCGCGCCGTACGAGCCGCGGAGGCCGTGAGGTGCGGGCCGGGCTGCGCGGACTGACCACCCGCGGCCGCTCGTTCCTCGCGGCGGCGGTCGCGGCGGCGATCTCGGCCGGCATCCTCGGCGAGAAGGACCTGCTGCGGGTTGCCGTACTGCTGGCGGTCCTGCCGCTGCTGGCCGCCGCCTACGTCGGGCGCAGCCGCTACAAGCTGGCCTGCAACCGGTCGCTGGACCCGCACCGGGTGCCGGTCGGGGCCAACTCCCGCGTCGTGCTGCGCCTGCAGAACCTGTCCCGGCTGCCCACCGGCACGCTGCTGCTGGAGGACCGGCTGCCCTACGCGCTGGGCAGCCGTCCCCGGGTGGTCCTGGAGCGCCTGGGCGCGCACCAGGCCAGCTCCGTGGCTTACACCGTGCGGGCCGACGTGCGGGGCCGCTACGACGTGGGCCCGCTGGTGGTCCGGATGACCGACCCGTTCGGTCTCTGCGAGCTCAGCCGGGCCTTTCCCACCACCGACCACCTCACGGTGATCCCGCAGGTCACCCCGCTGCCCTCGGTCCGGCTCCCCGGCGAGTACGCGGGCAGCGGCGACAGCCGGGCCCGCTCGGTGGCGGTGCACGGCGAGGACGACGCGGCGACCCGGGAGTACCGGCGCGGTGACGACCTGCGCCGGGTGCACTGGAAGTCCACCGCACGCACCGGCGAGCTGATGGTGCGCCGCGAGGAGCAGCCCTGGGAGAGCCGGGCGACGGTGGTGCTGGACACCCGGGCGTACGGCCACCGCGGCGACGGGCCGACGGCCAGCTTCGAGTGGGCCGTCTCGGCCGCCGCGAGCGTCGCGGTGCACCTGCGGCAGGCCGGCTACAAGCTGCGCCTCGTCACCGGCTCCGGTGCGGACGTGGACGCCTCGGAGGCCGGCGGCGACGGGTTGCTGCTCGACCATCTCGCCGAGGTCCGGCTGGACCAGCGGGCCGAGGTGACGAGCCTGGTGCAGCGGGTCCGGCAGCGCGCCGACGGCGGCCTGATCATCGGGCTGTTCGGTTCGCTGACCCTCGCCGAGGCCGAGGTGCTGGCCGGGCTGCGCGGCAACGGCGCCACCTGCGTCGGTTTCCTGTTGGACAGCTCCACCTGGCTCAGCCTGCCCGAGAAGGCCCGCGCCGAGGCGGAGCGCTCGCACGGCGCCGCGGTGCTGGCCCTGCTGCAGAGCGGCTGGCGGGTGGTCGGCGTCGACCACGGCAGCCGACTGCCGGCGATCTGGCCGCAGGCGGGCCGTGGTTCCCAGGGTTTCGCACTGCGCGCCGCGCTGGCCGAGACCGTCGCCGGAGCCGTGCGATGAGTGGAAGGGTCCCTTCATGATCGCCAGCAGGAACATCGGCGCGGTGGCGGCCGCCGCAACGGTGCTCGCCGCCGCGCCGCTGTCGGCCATCTTCGAGAGCTGGACGTGGCTCATCGAGTCGGTGATCGCGGTCGCCGTGGTGGCCGGGGTGGCCGCGCTGACCCGGCTGGTGCGGGCACCGCTGTGGGGTCAGGTGCTCGGCATGCTGGCCGGCCTCCTGCTGGCGCTGACCTGGCTGTTCCCCAGCGGCTCCGAGCTGCTCACCTTCCTGCCCGCGCCCGGCACCTTCGCGCACTTCGCGGACCTGCTCACCGGCTCGGTGCAGGACATGCGCTCCTACGGCGTGGAGGTTCCGGACACCGACCCGCTGCTGTTCATCGCCGTGCTCGGGGTGGGCGCGGTGGCCGTCCTGGTCGACGTGCTGTCCGTGGGGCTGCGCCGGCCCGCGCTGGCCGGCCTGCCGATGCTCGCCATCTACTCGGTGCCGGTCGCCGTCTACGTCGACAGCGTCCCCGCCACGCCGTTCGTCGTGGGCGCCGCCGGGTACCTCTGGCTGCTGGTCACCGACAACGTCGACCGGGTACGCCGGTTCGGGCGCCGGTTCACCGGTGAGGGCCGCGACGTCGACGTATGGGAGGCGTCACCGCTGGCCTCCGCCGGCCGCCGGCTCGCGGTGGTCGGGGTGGCCATCGCCGTGGCGCTGCCACTGGCCCTGCCGGCCATGACCGGCGGGCTGCTCGATCCGCTCACCGGAAACGCGGGCACCGGCACGGGCACCGGCCGCGCCGGCCAGGGCGGCTCACCCGGCCGGATCGACCTGTTCGCGTCGCTCGCCGGCCAGCTCAACCAGTCCGAGGTGGCCGAACTGGTCAAGGTGACCACGTCCGAGCCGAACCCGTTCTACCTGCGCTTCGGGGTCGCCGACGAGCTTCGTTCGGACGGCTTCCGGGTCCGCAGCCCGAGTGGCCGGCCGGTCAACCGGGATCTGCCGGACCCGACCGAGCGGGCCGGCCAGGGGGTCGAGCAGGCCCGCTACCGGGCGACCGTCGAGGTAACCAAGACGCTCTCCATGTCACTGCTGCCGGTCTACGCGGAACCGGTGCGCACCGAGGACCTCAGCGGCAACTGGCTCTACGACCCCAACCTCCAGGTCGTCTTCTCCAACCGGGACAACTCCCGGGGCAAGAAGTACGCCTTCGACTACGTCCGCTCGACGTACACCCCGGCGGCCCTGCGGGCCGCGCGGTCGCTGCCGGCCGACCACCCGGTACGCCGGCAGATGACCGCAGCCCCGGCGGTGCCCGAGGTGGAGGAACTGGTCAAGGGGCTGGTCCAGGGCAAGAACACCGACTACGACAAGGTGCTGGCCATCTACCAGCACTTCTCCGCGGACAACGGGTTCAGCTACCGGCTCAGCACCGCGAGCGGCAGCAGCGGTCAGGACATCGTCAACTTCCTGACCAACAAGGTCGGCTACTGCCAGCAGTACGCCGCCGCGATGGCCTGGCTGGTTCGGGCGGCCGGCATCCCGGCCCGGGTGGCGTTCGGCTTCACCAACGGCAGCCAGCAGGACGGCAACACCTACACGTTGACCAACCTCAACCTGCACGCCTGGACCGAGGTCTACTTCGACGGCATGGGCTGGGTCCCGTTCGACGCCACCCCGGCGTACGGAGTGGTCGGCTCCACCCGGTCGGCGTGGGCACCGAACACCGACGCCCCGGCACCGTCCAGCCCGGACGCCGGCTCAGCGGGCACCCCGGGCAGCACCGACGCGTCGGCCGACCCGGCCGGGCCGGACAACGCCGACCGGGACACCGACACCGGCCTCTCCCTCGGCGGCGACACGCCGGCCGAGCAACCGCCGGTCTGGCCCTGGTGGACCGTCGGCGTACTGGCACTGCTGGCCCTGCTGGCGGTGCCGGCACTGCGGCGGCTGGCACTACGCCGGCGGCGGGGTGGCCGGGCGGCGGACGCCCCGGCGACCGCCACGGCGGCCGCAGCGGACGAGCCGAGCGCCGGCACCCGGATGGTGGTCCTGGAAGCGGACACCACCCGGGCCCGCGCCGACGCGCACGCCGCCTGGGACGAGCTGATGGACACGTTGGTGGACTTCCGGGTCCCGGTGGACCGCAGCGAGACCCCGCGGGCCACGGCGGACCGGCTGGTGCGGGAGTCGCTCGCCGATGACAGTGCCGCGGTCGGCGCGGCGCGCCTGCTCGGCCGGGCGGAGGAGCGGGCCCGCTACGCGCGGGACCCGCTGACCGGCGAGCGGCTGGTGCCGGCGCTGCGCGCGGTACGCGGAGCGCTCTCCGCCCGGGCGGACCGCCGGACCCGGCTGCTCGCCGCCATACTGCCGCCGTCGGTGCTGCTGCGGTGGCGCCTCGCCGTGGCGGACGCCTCCGGCCGGCTGGTGGCGCTGACCGGGCGCGCCCGCTTCCAGTTGCTGCGGTGGAATCCCCGACGGCTGCTGGCCGACCGCGCCGCCCGCTGAACGACGGCCGGACGCGGCCGGTGCGCGGCGGGCCAGCGCCGCCCCGGCGGGTATCTCGCCTCCGAGACGATCCCCGATCACCCCACCGGCGGCGGCGCCTCGTTGATCGACTCGACTTCAATGATGCCGGGGCATCCCGATATGCCGGACACCCCGATATCAATGATCCCGAGTGGATCATGGAACGCCGCACACGAAGACAAGGCCGCAGACACGACCAAGGCGCGCGCGGCCTCTGGCAGGGCGCGGACGGACACCACCGATGCGCGCGCGGCCTCGGACAGGGCGCGGGCGGACCCGACAACGCCTGCGGACACGAGCGAGGCGCATGCGGAGAAGCAACGGTCCGCGGACACGAGCAGGCGGCGCGGAGACGAACAGGGCGCGCGAATACGACAGTGGTCGCCGGGGCGATCCCAGCGACTCGCTCGTCGCGGCGTACGGCCCGCCTCAGCGGCGGGGCAGGCTCAGCGGTGCCCCTCCGGGCGCTGCCGCCACCTGTCTTCCATGCGGTCCAGGATCGACGGCCGGCGACCGGAACGGCCGCGTGGACGGCGACGACTGGTCGTGCCGCCCACCACGTGCAGGTCGGGTGACTGCGCCTTGCGCTGCGACTGCACCGCGTACGCGGCCGAGGCCAGCATGACGATGAAACCCGCCACCGCCAGCGGTGGAAGATTGATCACCGCACCATAGACCAGCAGGGCCAAGCCAGCGATGATCACACCGGCGGCGACGAGCAGGCGACGCCGCGCATGGAAACGCGGATCACTGGCGCGCACGGCCGAGGCGAATTTGGGGTCCTCGGCAAGCGACCGCTCGATCTGCTCGAACAGCCGCTGCTCGTGCTCCGAGAGCGGCACGGCACTCCTCCCCGGTCACGTTGGTCAGGCCCACTCGGGCCGACAGACCGTGACAGCCAACCGGCTGCTTACCCGCCAGTCTACGAGGGGGGTCGCGCGTCGGAAAGCGGGACGACCTATGGGCGGGGCGGATTTTCATTTCGACGGGGGTCATGCCTGCCGAGCAGACTGGCCGGACCTATGACGGACCGCCCGAAACGGGCAGCCGCGGCGTCGGCGGCAGCTTCCGCCTCCCGCCAGCCGTGCTCCGGAGCGCCGAGGGTGAGCTGCCGTGGTGTCTCCTGGGCTGAGGCGAGCCCCTCCACCCGCACGCCGAGCAGTCGGATCCGCTCGCTCGGGTCCAAGGCGGTGTAGAGCGCCCAGACCGTGTCGAACATCTCACGTGCGGTGTCGGTGGGTACGCCGAGCGTGCGGGAGCGGTTGACGGTGCGGAAGTCGGCCAGCCGCACCTTGAGCGACACCGTGCGCCCCACCTGCTCGGAACGGCGCAACCGGACGCCCACCTTCTCGCTGAGCGCCAGCAGGGTGCGGCGAATCTCCAGCGGGTCGCCCACGTCGGCGTCGAAGGTCACCTCGGCCCCGATGGACTTGTCGACGTGCTCCGGGCTGACCCGGCGCGGGTCGCGCCCCCAGGCCAGCTCGTGCAGGTGCTCCGCGGATGCCTCGCCGACCGCCCGACGCACCATGCCCAGCGGGGCCTCGGCGAGGTCACCCACGGTGGCCAGGCCGAGCCGGCGCAACGACTCTGCGGCCTTCTCCCCCACCCCCCACAGCGCGTCGACCGGCAGCGGGTGCAGGAAGTCGAGCACCTGGCCGGCCGGGACGACGAGCAGGCCGTCCGGTTTGGCGCGGGTGGAGCCCAACTTGGCCACGAACTTGCTCGGCGCGACCCCGACCGAGCAGGTGATGCCCTGCTCCTCGGCGACCCGGCGACGGATCAGCCGGGCGATGGCGGCCGGGCTGCCGAAGAGCCGCCGGGCACCGGTCACGTCGAGGAACGCCTCGTCGAGCGAGAGCGGCTCGACCAGCGGAGTGACGTCCCGGAAGATCTGCATGACCGCCCTGGACGCGGCCGTGTAGGCGGCGAAGTCCGGTGGGAGGTAGACGGCGTGCGGGCACAGCGCCCGGGCCCGGCTGGTCGGCATGGCGCTGCGCACGCCGTAACGGCGAGCCTCGTAGCTGGCCGAGCTGACCACACCGCGCGGCCCGACGCCCCCCACCACGACCGGCCGCCCGCGCAGCTCCGGCCGGTGGCGCACCTCCACGGAGGCGAAGAAGGCATCCATGTCGACGTGCAGGATCCCGCTGGCGGAGTCGTCGGCGTCGGGCCCGAAGCGCGGATCGCCACCCCGGGGCAACGACTGACTGCGGCCCATCCCCGCAGGCTATCCCCCCGGTACGACACCACCAGCGACCAACCGGCCGCACCACCACGCGGCCGACGCACCGACCGACCAACCCACGCACGCCCACCGCGCAGGCCGACCCACCAACCGACCACACGAACCCACGCACGCCGACCAGGCACCCGCTTGCTGGTCAGCCGCGGACGGCCCCGGGTCAGCCGCGGACGACCAGCAGCGGGATGGTCAGCTCGGCGGCGGTGTCCGCGCCGTGGTACGCCACCAGCCGCGACGCCATCGGCCGCTCGGTGCGGGTGGCCATGACGGCGTACGTGTCGTTGCAGATCACCACCACGTCGCCGATGCGCGCCAGGTGCTCCTCCGCGACCGGCCCGAACCAGCCCGAGGCGACCACCTCGTCGCGGGTACGCACCCGCGCAGCGTCGCCGAGGACCGCCGACCAGGCAGCCACCACGTCGTCGGTCGCGCCGGGCACGGCGTGCAGGTAGCGCACCCGGGCCTCGCCGGCCACCAGGTGCACACCGGTCCGTAGGCGCGGGTCGGTGTCCAGGTCGAAGCGGTGCCCGGCGGGCACGTTGAGCTGGCCGTGGTCGGCGGTGACCAGCAGCGCCGCATCCGACGGCAGGCCGTCGACCAGCCGGGCCAGCAGCTCGTCGACCTCGGCGGCGGCGACCCGCCAGGGCACCGAGTCGACTCCGCTGACGTGGCCGTGCCGGTCCAGGTCCGGGTGGTAGCCGGAGACCAGGGTGGGTCCGGTGCCGGCGGTCAACGCGGCGCGCATGGTCGCGGCCAGCGCGTCGACGCCGGCGGCACCCCGGAAGTCGCCGCCCCGGTTGGCGGCCACGGTCAGACCGCTGCCACCGAACTCCGGCCGGCTGACCACGGTCACCGCGACCCCGGCGGCGCGGGCACGTTCGAACTGGGTGGGTACCGGCTGCCAACGCAGCGGCGACGGGTCGGCGGCCCAGTCGGTGTGGGTGAGCACCCGGTCGGTCCCGGGCACCCGCACGGTGAAGCCGAGCACCCCGTGGGCGCCCGGCGCGACGCCGGTGCCCAGGGTCACCAGGCTGGTCGGGGTGGTGGACGGGAAGCCCGCGACGATCGGCCGGGCCGCCGTCACGGCCAGCCCGGTCAGGACCGGCGCGTACGGCGCGGCGGTCGACAGCTGGTACCAGCCGAGCCCGTCGACCAGCAGCACGGCGACGCGGCGCACCCCGACCAGTCGGGGTGCCAGCCCGAGCGGGTCGGCCGCCCCGTGCACGCCGAGCACGGCCAGGGCGCTGGGCAGCACGTCGGCGAGGCGGCCGCCGTCGTGGTCCGGCCCGAGGACGGCCAGCGGCGCGGGGGTGCCACCCGACGGGGCGGTCATGCCGGCCGGCGGGCGAACAGGTGCAGTTGGGCGGCGAGGTCCCGGTACGGCGGCTGGGCGGCGAGCGCCCGTTCCAGCTCCACCAGGGCGGCCGGCTGCCCGTCGGCCACCGCGGCGGGCAGCAGGTCGGCCAGCACGCGTACCCCGTGGATCTCCTCGACCACGAGGCCGGCGGCGGCGAGCAGCGCGGCGGCGCCGGGGGCGTCGTAGCGCCGCCGCAGGGTGTCCCGCGGCCCGGCGGTGCCGGCCGGGTCGGCGGCCAGCGCGACCGCGACGTCCAGGTGGCCGTTCATGGCCCGGCCCAGCACGGCGGCGGCCCGGCCGGCGACCAGCACGCTTGCCGCTCCCCCGGGGCGCAGTGCGGTGGCCAGCGCCGCCACCACCGGCGCCGGGTCGTCGACCACCTCCAGCACGGCGTGGCAGAGCACCAGGTCGACCCCGGCCGGCTCGACCAGCCCGGCCAGGGCGTCGCCGTCGCCCTGCACCCCGGTGATCCTGTCGCCCACCCCGGCCTCGGCGGCCCGGCGGGTGAGCGCGGCCAGCGCGTCGGGGCTGGCGTCGACCACCGTCACCCGGTGCCCGGCGCGGGCCAGCGGGACGGCGAACCCACCGGTGCCGCCGCCGACGTCGAGCACGGTCAGCTCGGCGTCGCCGCGCCGGTCCAGCTCGGCGCGCAGCACCGACCAGATCACGGCGGTACGGGGGGTCAGTGGCGGCCCGGCGAACCGGCCTCGGGTCTGCTCCACCCGGTCGAGCCTAGTCGCCCGCTCCGGTCAGCCCTTGCGGCCGGTGGTGGCGATGCCCTCGACGAAGTGCCGCTGGGCCAGGAAGAACAGGATGATCATCGGGACGGTGGCGAGCACACTGCCGGCGAGCACGATCTCCCACTGCTGTTCACCGCCGTAGCCGAACCGGTCCAGCACCACCTTCAGCCCGCGCGGCAGGGTGTAGAGCTGCTCGTTGCGCAGGTAGATCAACGGCTTGAGCAGGTCCGTCCAGCTGGCCTTGAACTCGAAGACGAAGGCGACCAGCAGCGCCGGCCGGATCAGCGGGAAGGCGAGCTTCCAGAACAGTTGCGGATAGCTGGCCCCGTCCATCCGGGCCGCCTCGAAGTACTCGCGAGGCAGCGAGAGCAGGAACTGTCGCAGCAGGAAGATGTAGAACGCCGAGCCGAACAGGTTGCCGGCCCAGAGCGGCACCTGGGTGTCGGTCAGGCCCAGGTTCGACCAGATCAGGTACGTGGGGATCATGGTGACCGCGAAGGGCAGCATCATGGTCGCCAGCACCACCCCGAAGAGCAGGTTGCGGCCGGGGAAGCGGAAGTAGGCGAAGCCGAAGGCCACCCAGGCGCTGGAGAGGGTCACCGCCGCGGCGGCGGCGACGCCGACCACCACACTGTTGAGAAACCAGGTGAACAACGGTACGGCTCGCCACGCCTCGGCGTAGTTCTCCGGCGCGAACGGGGTGGGCAGGAACCCGGGGGCGAAGACGTACTCGCGGGGGCGCAGCGATGCGCTCACCAGCCAGACGAACGGCAGCATGAAGATCACCGCGGCGCCGACCAGCCCCGCCACGAAGAGCACCCGGTGCCAGAGCGGCCGACGGGCCTCGTCCGGCGCGGTCGCCGGGCGGCGCGCCGCCGCCCGGGCCGGCTCGAGGCCGGGTACCGGTGCGGCGGCGCTGCGTTCGACGGCGGTGGTCACGACTGCTCCCCCGCCGCTGGATCGTCCTCCGCCCGGGACCGCCGGGCGTTTGCCACCGGACCGTCGGTGATCTCGTACTCGCGCGGCTCGAGGTGCGGCTCGGGCACCCAGCCCGCGGTGAGCCGGGTCCGTCGCGCGTTGGCCACGCCGTTGTGGCCGATCATGCCCGTCACTGGTCTTCTCCCTCGTAGTACACGAACCGGTTGCTGAGTTTGACCTGCACCAGGGTGATCACCAAAATGATCACGAAGAGCAACCAGGCCATCGCCGAGGCGAAGCCCATGTGCAGGAACTGGAACGCCTCCTGGAACAGGTGGATGACGTAGAAGCTGGCCGCGTCGCTGTTGAAGGAGTTCTGGGTCTCGCGGTTGCCGAAGTACATGGTGTAGACCTCGGTGAACATCTGCAGCGACGCGATCGTGTTGACGATCAGCGTGAAGAACAGCGCGCCCGAGATCATCGGCAGGGTCACCGCCCGGAACCGGGCCCACGCGCCGGCGCCGTCGATGGCCGCCGCCTCGTACAGGTCCCGGGGCACGTTCTGCAACGCGGCCAGGTAGATGATCACCGTCGAGCCGAGGCTCCACAGGCTCATCAGGACGATGCCGGGCATCACCCAGTGCGGGTCGGTGGTCCAGCTCGGACCGTCGACCCCGAACAGGCCGAGCGCCCGGTTGATCAGGCCGTCCTGGGTGTTGAGCAGCAGCAGGAACAGGATGCCGACCGCCACCGCCGGGGTCATCACCGGCAGGTAGAAGACGGTCCGGAAGAAGCCCTGCAACCGGCCGACCCGCTTGAGCAGCAGCGCCAGGCCGAGCGAGATGAGCATCACCAGCGGCACGTGCAGCGCCGTGTAATAGACGGTGTTGCCCAGGCTGCGGGCCACCGCCGGGTCGCTCATCAACTCCCGGTAGTTGTCCAGCCCGGTGTACTCCGGCGGGTTGATCACGTCGTACTCGGTGAAGCTCAACCAGAGGCTGGCGACCATCGGCCCGGCGTAGAAGATCAGGAAGCCGATGATCCACGGCGCCAGGAAGAGGTACGCCCAGCGGGCCTCCCGCCGGTCCAGCGGCGTACGGCGGCGCCGGCCCGGGGCGGGAGCGGTGACGGTGGCCATCGCGGGCTACTTCGCGGCCTTGTCCAGCGCGGCGGTGGCCTCCTGCTGTGCGCGCTGCAACGCCTGCGCGGGCTGCGCCTGGCCGGCGAGCACCCGGTTGACCGCGTCGTAGTACGCCTTGTCGAACTCGGCACCCGCCGGCGAGGCGGGCATCGCGAACGCGACGTCCTGCACCGAGCGGATGGTGGCCACCGCGTCGTCGAAGCGCTTGTTGCCGGTCGGCTGGTACAGCTCGTCGAAGATCTTCTTGTCGGCTTCGGCGTTGGCGGTGTAGACGCCGGTGAACGGCTGGCCGGCGGCCTTACGGGCGTCGGCCCGGGCCTTCGCGGCGGCCATCCAGGTGTCGGTGGCGGTCATCTGCTTGACGAACGCGCACGCCGCGTCCGGGTTCTTCGCGCCCTTGGTGATCACCCAGGCCTGCCCGGCGGACTGGGTCAGCGGCTTGCCCTGCCGGTCCACGAACGGCTTGACCACCAACTCGACGTTGGGGCTGTTCTTGGCGGCCTGGTTGAGGAACCACTCCTCCATCGGCCAGGCGACGATCTGGTTCTTCGACAGCGGGTTCTGGGCGCCGAAGAAGTCGAAGGTGTCGCGGAACGACTTGAACTTGCCCCAGCCACCCTGCTGCTGGATCAGGTTGACCCCGGTGGTCAGCGCCTCGATCACCTTGGGGTCGTCCAGCTTGGCGGTGCGGCCGTCGGCGGAGAGCATGTCGACACCGTTGGCCTTGGCCCACATCGGCAGGAACTCGGGGATCTTCGGGTCGATGCCGATCCGGGAGAGCCGGCCGCCGGAGACCGACGCCAGCTTGGCGTTGAGCCCGGGCAGCGCGGCCCAGTCGTCCAGGTTCACCTGGTCGGCGGTCAGGCCGGCCTTCTTGAGCAACCCCTCGTTGAGGTAGACCACCCGGACCGTGGAAAACTCCGGGATGCCGTAGACCGTGTCGTCCAGGGTGACCTGGGCACGGGCGGCCGGCCGGTACTGGTCCAGGTTGATGTCCTGCTTCTTGACGCAGTCGGTGAGCGGCTGGATCGAGCCGCGCTTGGCGTACGTGCCGATCAGCTTGCGGTCCATGTAGACCAGGTCCGGCGGGTTGCCCGAGGCGACCGCGGAGAGGAACTGCTGCTCGTCGAAGGCACCCTCGGTGACCTTCAGGTCCACGTCGGGGTGGTCCCGCTTGAACGCGTCCACCCGGGTCTTGGCGATCTCGTCGGAGAAGCCGAAACCCATCGTGCTCAACGCGCCCTTGGTGGCGGTGCCGCCCCCCGCGTCGTCGCCGCCGCCTACTCCCCCGCAGCCGCTGAGCGCCAGGGTGAGCGCCCCGGCGAACGCGGTCGCCCGCAGTATCCGTGACATGAGACCTCCCGAACTCGCGTGGGCCGCTCTGCCCGCGCGGACCAGCACTTCTCCGGTTCTCCGGAACTTCAAACCCCGATGAGGGAAATCCAGCGAAGAGCGTCATCAGCGGAAACGTCCTGTGTCGCGGGTCTCCGGCGGACGGGGCGGCGTCGGGCCCGCCGGTGGCCCCGGCCAGGCTGGCGGGGTGGTCCTGCTGCTCACCGTTTTCGGCATCGTGCTGCTCGGTGCCTTAGCCCAGGCGGTCAGCGGCTTCGGTTACGCGCTGGTGACCGTACCGCTGCTGGCCGCGACGCTTGATCCCCGCGGCGCGGTCGTCGTCTCCGCGCTGACCGGCATCGGGCTCACCCTGGTCGCGGCCGTCCGGGAACGCGCGTACGCCCGGTGGTCCGTCGCGGCGGCACTGGCCGGCGCCGCCCTGCTCGGCCTGCCGCTCGGCCTGCTGGTGCTCGCGCGGGCGCCGGAGCGGGTGCTCAGCGTGGTGATCGCGGTGGTGGTGCTCGGCTGCGCCGCCCTGGTCTGGTCCAACGCCCGGATCCGCACCGGCCGGGTCGGGCTGGGTGTCATCGGTGTGCTCGTCGGGGTGCTCACCGCCGCCACCGGCACCAACGGACCGCCGCTGGTCGCGGCGTTCCACTCACTCGGCTACGACCCGCGCACCTTCCGGGCCAGCCTGGCCGCGACGTTCTCCGGCACCGGCCTGATGGGGCTGGCCGGATTCGCGGTGACCGGCCAGGTGCACCTCGACCTGGTACGGACCGCCCTGGTGGCGCTGCCCGCCGTGCCCCTGGGCTGGTGGCTGGGCAACCGGCTGTTCCACCGGATCGACCCGGTGCGGTTCCGGCGGATCGTGCTGCTCGGGCTGCTCGGCAGCGCCGGCGCGGCGCTCGCCGGACTGGCCGGCTGAACCGCCGGGCCGGGTCGGGTCACCGGAAATCACGGGAGGCCGGGCTGACCGGCGGCTCGATCGCGTCCAGCCGGTCGGCGACGAGATTGGTCACCCCCTCGTGCCGCTGCAGACGCCCCCGGACCACCAGCGCGGCGCTGTTGCGGGCCACCCGCCGGTAACGCTGCCACAGCCCCGGCGAGCAGGTGACGTTGAGCATCCCGGTCTCGTCCTCCAGGTTGAGGAAGGTGACCCCGCCGGCGGTCGCCGGGCGCTGCCGGTGGGTGACGATGCCGCCGACCCGGATCCGCTGCCCGGGCTCCACCCGGCCGAGCCGGGCGATCGGCACCGCGCCGAGCACGTCGAGCTGCCCCCGGATGAACCGGGCGGGATGGCTCTCCGGCGACAGCCCGGTCGCCCACACGTCGGCGACCAGCCGGTCCACCGCCTCCATGCCGGGCAGCGTGGGCGCCGCCGCGCCGGTGACCGTGCCGGGCAACCGACCCGGTCGGTCCTGCGCCGCCGCGCCCGCGGCCCAGAGCGCCTGCCGCCGGGTCAGCCCGAAACCGGCGAAGGCGTCCGCGGTGGCCAGCGCCTCCAGCTGCGCGGCGGTGAGACCCACCCGCCGGGCCAGGTCCGGCATGTCCCGGTACGGCCCGCGGGCCGCCCGTTCGGCCTCGATCCGCTCGGCCACGTCGTCGCCGAGGGTACGCACGCTGGACAGCCCGAGCCGGACGGCCGGCCCGCCCAGCCCCCAGGCGTGCGGCGGCTCCCCCGGCGCGCTGCCCCACCGGGTGTCCGGCGTGGACTCCAGCACCGCCTTGGCCCCGCTGGCGTTGATGTCCGGCCGGCGCACCTCCACGCCGTGCCGGTGGGCGTCGTCGACCAGGGTCTGCGGCGAGTAGAAGCCCATCGGCTGGGCGTTGAGCAGCGCGGCCAGGAACGGCGCCGGGTGGTACCGCTTGAGCCAGGAGCTGGCGTAGACCAGGTAGGCGAAGCTCATCGCGTGGCTCTCCGGAAAGCCGTAGCTGGCGAACGCGGTGAGCTTGCGGTAGACGTCGTCGGCCAGCTCACCGGTGATGCCCCGCTCGGCCATGCCGGCGTAGAGCCGGTCGGCGATGCGGGCCATCCGCTCCACCGAGCGCTTGGCGCCCATCGCCCGGCGCAGCTGGTCGGCCTCGGCGGCGTCGAAGCCGGCCAGGTCGATGGCGAGCTGCATCAGCTGCTCCTGGAACAGTGGCACACCCAGGGTCTTCTCCAGCGCGTTGCGCATCAGCGGGTGCGCGAAGGTCACCGGCTCCTGGCCGTTCTTGCGCCGGATGAACGGATGCACCGAGCCACCCTGGATCGGGCCGGGTCGGATCAGCGCCACCTCGACCACCAGGTCGTAGAACTCGCGGGGCTTGAGCCGGGGCAGGGTGGCCATCTGCGCACGGCTCTCCACCTGGAACACCCCGACCGAGTCGGCCCGGCAGAGCATGTCGTAGACCTCCGGGTCGTCCAACGTCATGTCGCCCAGGTCGAGGGTCATCCCGATCATGTCGTAGCCGTAGTGCAGCGCGGAGAGCATGCCGAGGCCGAGCAGGTCGAACTTGACCAGCCCGACGGCGGCGCAGTCGTCCTTGTCCCACTGGAGCACGCTGCGCCCGGGCATCCGCCCCCACTCCACCGGGCAGACCTCGATCACCGGCCGGTCGCAGATCACCATGCCGCCGGAGTGGATGCCCAGGTGCCGGGGGAAGGTCTGCAGCTCGTTGGCGTACTCCACCACCTGCTCCGGGATGTCCTCGACGTCGACCGCGGCGACCGAGCCCCAGCGGTCGATCTGCTTGCTCCAGGCGTCCTGCTGGCCGGGTGAGAACCCGAACGCCTTGGCCACGTCCCGCACGGCCGACCGGGGCCGGTAGGAGATGACGTTGGCGACCTGGGCGGCGTGCTCCCGGCCGTAGCGGGTGTAGACGTGCTGGATGACCTCCTCCCGGCGGTCGGACTCGATGTCCACGTCGATGTCCGGCGGACCGTCCCGCTCCGGCGCGAGGAAGCGCTCGAAGAGCAGCCGGTGCCGGACCGCGTCGACGTTGGTGATCCGCAACGCGTAGCAGACCGCCGAGTTCGCCGCCGAGCCCCGACCCTGGCAGTAGATGTCCTGCTCACGGCAGAACGAGACGATGTCGTAGACCACCAGGAAGTAGCCGGGGAAGCCCAGCTCCTCGATCATCCGCAGCTCGTGGTCGAGCTGCTCGTACGCCCTCGGGTGCGCCTCGCGCGGCCCGTAGCGCTCCCGTGCCCCGTCGAAGGTCAGCTGCCGCAGCCAGCTCATCTCGGTGTGCCCGGGTGGCACCGGGTACGCCGGCAGCTGCGGCGCGACCAGTTGGAGGTCGAAGGCCAGCTCGGCGCCGAACTCGGCGGCCCGGGCCACCGCACCCGGGTACGCGGCGAACCGGGCCGCCATCTCGGCGCCGCTGCGCAGGTGGGCGGTGGCCGCCGCGGGCAGCCAGCCGTCGATCTCGTCGAGGCTGCGTCGGGCCCGGACGGCGGCGACGGTGGTGGCCAGCCGGCGCCGGCCGGGGCTGGCGTAGTGCACGTTGTTGCTGGCCACCGTCGGCAGCCCGGCGGCGGCGGCCAGCTCGGCGAGCGCGTCGTTGCGGTCGGCGTCGACCGGGTGGCCGTGGTCGGTCAGCTCCACCGCCACCGTCTCCGCCCCGAACAGCGCGGTCAGCCGGTCCAGCTCGCGGGCCGCCGCGTCGACGCCCTCGGTGAGCAGCGCCCCCGGCACGTGCCCCTTGCGGCAGCCGGTGAGCACCAGCACGTGGTCGCGCAGCTCGGCGGCGACCTCCTCCAGCTCCCCGTAGACCGGGCGGCCCTTCTCTCCACCGCGCAGCTGGGCCCGGGCGATGGTGGTGGCCAGTCGGGCGTACCCCTCGTGGCCGTGCGCCAGCACCAGCAGGTGCGCGCCGTGCGGATCGGGCTCACCGTTCTGCGGACCGGGCAGCCCGAGGGAGAGCTCCGCGCCGAAGATGGTGGGCAGGGCCAGCGCACGGGCCGCCTCGGCGAAGCGGACCACCCCGTAGAAGCCGTCGTGGTCGGTGACGGCCAGCGCGATGAGCCCCAACCGGGCCGCCTCCTCGGCCAGCTCCTCGGGGTGGCTGGCGCCGTCGAGGAAGCTGAAGTTGGTGTGCGCGTGCAGCTCCGCGTAGGGCACCACGCCGTCGGGGCGGGCCAGCTCGGGCGCCTCGTAGTGCTGGCGCTTGCGGCTCCAGGCCGGGGAGTCCCCGCCGTCGGCGTCGACGGCGAGCGGGTCCACCACGTGCAGGTGCCGCTCGCCCCGGCTCCCCCGGCCGTCGCCGGCCCGGTTGTCGCCGGCCCGTCCGGAGAGCACCCGCTCCAGCTCCGACCAGGGCAGCTTCGGGTTGTGGAAGCTCATCCGGCCACTCCGGCCGTAACGGTGGTGGTGACACCGACCAGCCACCGGGCGGTGACCGACCCCGGTGGAAGAGGGTGCGGTGAGCGATATGACTGTGCGGCATATCTATGACTCAGAGTCATATCGCTCACCGGGACACCTGCCTCCCGGCCAGCGTCGGCGCCACACCGAACCCAGCCACACCGAACCGGGCCACATCCACCGGAACCGGCCACGGGCCTGTCTGGTTCAGTCATAGATCGCCTCCACCAGCCACTGCCCGGCCTCGACGGCGAGCAGCAGGGCGGTGCCGTCGGCCAGGCCGACCTGGAACCGGGCCCGGCGCCGGGCCTCGGCCGGGGCCCACCAGCGCTCGTCCACCGGCCACGGCCCGGCCCAGCCGACGATCTCCGCCGGCGGGCCGGTGCCGACCACCAGCCGCGCGGGCGGGGCGCTCACCGCCAGCCGCGCGCTGATCACCACCGGCTCGCCGGCGGCGTCGTGCACGGTCGCCGCGAGCGGGCTGGGCAGCACCACGGCCGGCGCGGGCGGCGGCAGCCGACCGGGCCACGGAGGCGCGTCGGGTCGGGTGGGGAGCCGTTCGTCGCCCCACGGCACCAGGCGCACCTGGTCGGCCGGGGAGCGCCCGCCGCCGAGCACCGCGGTCACCACCGCCTCCGGGCCGAGGATGCCCTGCACCCGGCTCAACGCCCGGTGCGCCCGCTCCCGCTCCTCGCCGGTCTCTCCCCACAGGCCGGGTTGCAGGCCAGCCTGGGCGAGCACCCCGTCGGGGACCAGCCGCAGCCGGATGATGCCGGCCGTCGGCCGGGCCGGTCGGGCCCCGGCCCGGCCGTTGCTGCCGGAGAGCCAGCCGTCGAGCTGCCAGCGCACCCGGTCGGCGATGGCCGCCGCGGTGAGCAGCCCGTCGTGCCGCCAGACCCGGTGCAGCTCCTGCCCGTGCGCGGTGACCGCCTCGATGCCGAGCCGGGTGCAGGCCAGCCCGTGCCCGGCGAGCCGGTCGTGCAACTGCTCGGCCAGCGCCCGGGCGGCGAACGCGGCCGCGTCGACCCGGTCGACCGGCTCGTCGTACTCGGCCGTCACCGTCAGGTCGGCCGGGGGCTGCCGCACGGCGAGCGGGCGGTGGTCCCGGCCGCCGGCGAGCCGGTGGGCCAGCGCGCCGTCGAACCCGAACCGGGCCAGCACGTCACCGGCCGGCAGCGCGGCGAAGCCACCGAGCGTGCGAACCCCCAGCCGGCGCAGCAGGTCGGCCAGGGCCGGGCGGCCGAGCGCCTCCACCGGCAGGCCGGCGAGGAACTCCGGCGTGCCGCCGGGTGCTACGACCCGCCCCGCGCGGGCGGCCAGCGTCGCGGCGAACACCCCGTCGGCGATGCCGACCTGACTCTCCACCGCGCACGCCTGGGCGACCTGCTCGATGATCCGCTCGGCGGCGGCCTCCTCGCCGCCGAGGTAGCGGCTCGGCCCCCGGGCGGCCACCGCGCAGGCTCCAGGGCGGACCACCTCGACCCCGGCGACCAGTTCCTCCACCGCGGAGACCACCGGTTCGAACGCCCGGGCGTCCCGGCCGGGGTCGTACTCCACGACGGTGAGCTGGGGGCAGCGCCCCTGCGCCTCCCGCTTGCGCAGCCCCCGGCGCACCCCGTCGGCGCGGGCCCGCTCGGAGCAGGCCACCACCCGGTTGGCGTGCAGCACGGCGACCGGGCCGGTGGCCGGCACCCCGTCGGCGATCTCGGCGGCGAGCACCGGCCAGTCCGGGCACCAGAGCAGCAGGGTCCGCACCGGCGCGTCGGTCACGCCGGACCGACCAGGGTGAGCGTGCCGCGGCGGTCGGCGTCGGCGGGGGCAGCCGCACCGGCCGGTGCTGCCGGGCGGGGTCGGGCGGTGACGGCCGGGGCCGGGCGGCCCACGGTACGGGGGATGACCCGGGTCAGCTCGTCACCGGGAAGCCAGACCTTGATCTCCTTGGGGCGGGCGGCCGCCCCGCGCCCGCGCGCCGAGACGGTGATCTCCCGCCGGCGCAGCCGGCCCCGGCCGGGGCCGAGGCCCTCCCAGACCCCGCGGACCACCTGCAACGTCACGTCCGCGCCGTCCCACCGGCCGTACGGGACGAGGACGCTGCCGCGCTGCCGGGCCCGGGCCGCCAGCCGGGTGGCCACCGAGGCGGAGACCGCGGCCGGCACGGCGGTGACCACCACGTCCACCCCGTCGATCAGCGCGGCGACGACGGTGGCCCACTCGGGGCCGGGGTTGGGCACCAGGGCCAGCCGGTCCAGGGCGATGCCCAGCTCGGCGGCCGCGCCGGCACCGAACGTCGGCACCCCGACCACGGCGCACCACGAGCCGGCCCGGGACGCCTCGGCGAGCAGCGCCAGCACCAGGGAGGTGCCGCCGCTGCGCCGGGGTTGGCCGGTGGCGACCGCGATGGTGCTGCCGCGCCGCAGCCCCCGGTTGGGCAGGAGGCCGGTCAGCTCGGGCGTCACCGGCAGCACCCGGTGGCCGCCGGCCGGATCGGGTGCACTCGCGGGACGCACCAGATCGGCCAGTGCGGCGGAACCGACCACCATGCGGCCCGCCATCGGACCAACCCCCCGTCGTTGCTGTGGATCAGATCAGGACCGCGCCGTGGCGCCGGCCGCCCGGCTCCCCCCGCCGGGCGGCCGGCGTCACGGCGGGGTCACGCGGCGAGGCCGTCGAGGGCCGGCTGGTGGACCACGCCGAGCGCGGTCTCCACCACCGAGACGAACTGTTCGGCCGCGCGGAGCAGGTCGTCGGCCTCCCGGGCGCTGACTACCCGGGGGATGCCGGCCTCGGCGGCGGCCCGTTTGCCGGCGCCGGCGGCGAAGAACCGGGACCACTCGTCCAGCTCGGGGGCGACGACGGAGAGCAGGACCCAGACGCTGGTGACCCGGTTGCGCCGGCCGGGGGCGGGCCGGGCGCGGGCGGCGAGCAGGGCGGCCGCCGCGCGCAACGCCGACAGGTGGGCGGCCGCGTAGCGCAGACCGTCGGGGCGGGTCTGGCCGGCCTCGGCCAGCCCGAGCCGGGCCAACGCGAGAAGCTGGGCGGGGGTGCGGTGCGGCAGCACGTGCGCCGGCACCATCGGTGCCTGAGCCGGATTGGTCGGCATGGGCTGTCTCCTCCACGTGGCCGGGGCACCGGTCGGCGGAACGGGTCCGCCGGCGTGACGCCGGGGTCGGTTGGTGCGGAGGAAGACGCACCGGTGTGGGGCCGGCCGGGTGTGGATGCTTCCCCACACCACACCCGGCCGGCGAACCGGCGGGTTCGTCGCCCGCCGCCCGGGGGTCGTGGGCGGCGAGCGACGATCCTGCCTGACGGGGCCGGGCTCGCGACTGCCCAGCGCCCGGTGCGGTCCGCGCGAAACCGCACCTCCCGGGGCTGGTGCCGCGAAACACCTGCCTCCGGATGTTGGAACGGGCGTACGACTCAATCGAACACTCGTTCTAACTGCCCTGACAGTACACCCTGCCTCTGACGAAAATGCAACGCGTGGCACTCCGGGATCTCATCGATCGATCGCCGGATAGTCGGGCAGGTCGAGATCGGTGGCCAGCGACCGGGTGCCGCGCACCAGCATGGCCTGGACCGGCCGGGTTGCCAGCAGCCGGTTGCGCAGCCACAGCCCCCGGGCGGTGGCCGGCGCGAGGAAGGGGCCGGGGCTGGCTCCGCGCTGCCAGCGCATCGCGTAGCGGCGCAACCGGTCGGAGTACGCGGGGAAGGCGACCCGGTGGTCACCACCGGCCGCGGCCAACTCGCCGGCGAGCACGTACGCGCCGACGATGCCGGTGCCGACCCCCATCCCGCCGAGGGTGACCCCCCAGGCCGCGTCGCCGAGCAGGGCGGTGCGGCCGGTGTGCCAGCGCGGCACCCGCACCTTGCTGATCGAGTCGAAGTACAGCTCCGGGGCGTCGCGCAGGCCGGCCAGCAGGTGTGGCACGTGCCAGCGCAGGCCGGTGAACGCGGCTTCGATGATCTTCTTCTGCTGGTCGAGGTCGTACCAGTCGCCCTCCGGGTCGGGCGCGGTGAAGACGACGAAGGCGCCGGCCCGGCCCGGGTCACGCTGGTCGGCGGCGACGCTGGCCATCCGTCCGGGGACGTTGTACTGCTGCGGTACGGCGCCCACCCCCAGTTCGTTGGGCAGGTCCCAGCCGGCCAACTGGTAACCGAGGTGCCGCAGGTAGCTCGACTCCGGGCCGAAGGCCAGCCGGCGGACGCCGGAGTGCAGCCCGTCGGCGCCGATCACCAGGTCGACGGTGCGGGAACCGGCGCGGGCGAGGTCGACGTGTACGCCGTCGGCGGTGTCGTCGAGCGCGGTGACCGAGTCGCCGAACAGGTACTCGGCGCGCTCGGCGCCGTGCCGGTACAGGATCCGGGACAGGTCGCGGCGGTAGACCTCCAGCTCACCCCCGGCGAACTCGGCCGGCAACCGGAAGATCTCCCGCCCGTGCTCGTCCACGCAGCTCATCGCGCCGCCGTGGGTCTGCACCGCGCGCAACTCGTCGAGCACCCCCATCGCGGCCAGCATCCGCAGGTGGGTGGGGCCGCGGAAGTCGACGGCGAAGCCGCTGGTGCGCAGCGCGGGGGCCAACTCGACCACGGTGACCTCGGCGCCGTAGTGGGTGAGCCACCAGGCCAGCGCCGGCCCGGCGACCCCGGCGCCGGAGACGAGGACGCGCAGGCCGCGCAGGGGAAGGGCGTTCGACATGGGCGTGTGCCTCCGAGCCGGGAGAAACTGTGTCCGTTGGATACAGATTACTGTAGACACAGTTGAGCGACGGGAACAAGACAGGGAGTTCCATGGATCCGGCGGACCCCGGCGGCGCGGCCGAGCGCCGGCGCCTCGTCGACCTGCTCTGGGCGGCGCCGTACGCACCCCGGCGCGGACCACGGCCCACCCTCACCCTCCCGGCGATCGCCCGGGCCGGCATCGTCATCGCCGATGCCGACGGGCTCGGCGCGGTGACCATGCAGCGGGTCGCCGAGTCGCTCGACGTGACCAAGATGGCGCTCTACCGGTACGTGCCGGGCAAGGCCGAACTGGTCGCCCTCATGATCGAGATGGGGGTCGGCGCGCCACCCGCGCAACCCGCGAACGGCGGCTGGCGTGACCAGTTGGACGACTGGGCGCGGCGGATGTTCGACCGGTTCCGCCGGCACCCGTGGGCGCTGGCGGCCACCGTCGGTGTCCGGATGATGGGGCCGAACGAGCTGGGCTGGCTGGAACGGGCCATCGCCGCCCTCGACGGCACCGGCCTGGACGGCGGGGAGAAGCTCGACGTCGCGGTGCTGCTGCTCGGGCACGTCCGCAACCTGGCCCAGCAGGTGGCGGCCATCCCCACCGACACCCCGGAGCAGGCCATGGCACCCGGGCTGGCCGACCTGCTGCGGGGACGCGAGGACCGGTTTCCGGCCCTGCTCGCGGCGGCGGCCTCGGCGGCCAGCCACGACAGCCGGGACCAGGCGCTCGACTTCGGACTGTCCCGGATCCTCGACGGGGTGCAGCTGCTGATCACCCAGCGGTCCCGGTCCTGACGGCTGCCGGCCCGTCGCACAGAGGCCGTGGGTCACGGCGTGGCCGGCTGAACCGAGCGCCGGCGTACCGGGAAGAATGGGGGCATGCAGCCACACCCGAACGTACGGGCGGTGCAGGACGCGCTCGCCGACGCCGGAGCGCTCGACGGCGCCGGCCGGCCCAGCGCCGTCCGCCTCCTGCCCGACACCGTGCACACCGCGGCGGCGGCCGCCGAGGCGCTGGGCGTCCAGGTCGGCCAGATCGCCAACTCGCTCATCTTCGAGGCGGACGACGCGCCGCTGCTCGTACTCACCTCCGGTGCGCACCGGGTGGACACCGCCGGCCTCGCCGCGTCCATCGGGGTCACCCGGCTGCGCCGGGCCACCCCGGAGTTCGTCCGGGAGCACACCGGGCAACCCATCGGCGGTGTCGCCCCGCTCGGGCACCCGGCACCGCTGCGCACCCTGGTGGACACCGCACTGGAGGGGTACCCGGAGATCTGGGCGGCCGGCGGCGTACCGCAGGCGGTCTTCCCGACCACCTACGCCGAGCTGCTGCGGGTCACCGCCGGCACCCCCACCGAGGTGGCGTGACCACCACCGGTGAGCTGGTCACCCTGCACGTGTGGCGGACCTCCCGCGGCGCGCTGCCCCGGGCCCTGACCCGGATGGCGCTGGACCCACGCCGGCTGCGGGCCCTGCCCGGGGTCCGGTTCGGCAAGCTGCTGGGCACCGGGACCGGCACCGGCTTCGGGCCGGGTGACGCCGACCTGACCCGGTGGGCGGCGCTGACCGTCTGGGACTCCCCCGCCGCCGCGGCCGGTTTCGACGACTCGCCGGTCGGGCGGGCCTGGGCACGTACCGCCCGCGCCGCCGTCCGGGTCGACCTGCGCCCGCTGAGCAGCCGCGGCGAGTGGTCCGGCCGGCGGCCGTTCGGCGAGCCGGCCGGCGGCCGGGGCACCGGCCCGGTGCTGGCGCTGACCCGCGCCCGACTGCGGGCCCGCCGGGCGGCCACCTTCTGGCGGGCCATCCCCCCGGTGGCCGCCGCCCTGCGCGACGCGCCCGGGCTGCTGGCCCGCTTCGGCGTCGGTGAGGCGCCGCTGGGCTGGCAGGGCACGGTGAGCGTGTGGCGCGACACCGCGGACCTGGTGGCGTTCGCGTACCGTCACCCGGAGCATCGGGCGGCGATCATGCGAACCCCCGCCGAGGGGTGGTACGCCGAGGAGCTCTTCGCGCGGTTCGAGGTACGCGACGTGGTCGGCGACCGGGCGGTGCTCGGTTGGGTCGACGATCCGGGAACGGGAAAGGGTGTACGGGCATGAGGTTGGTGCGCTGGACGCCGGACGACCTCGTCCGGCGGCTGGACGACGTGGTGGCCGTCTACGGCGAGGCGATGGGGTACCGCACCGACCTGCTGGAGGCCCGACGCGGCTACATCGCCACCCACGTACGCCGGCCCGGGTTCCGGGCGGTGGCCAGCCTGACCAACGATGGTCGCCTCGCCGGCTTCGGCTACGGCTACCAGGGCGGGCCCGGCCAGTGGTGGCACGACCAGGTGCACCGGGCACTGGACGCCCCGGCCCGGCAGCGCTGGCTGACGGACTGCTTCGAGGTGGTCGAGCTGCACGTCCGGCCGCCGGCGCAGGGGCACGGCCTGGGCGCCGGTCAACTGCGCGCGCTGCTCACCATGGCCGAGGGCGGCACCACGCTGCTGTCCACCCCCGAGGCCGACGAGCAGACCTCGCGCGCCTGGCGGCTGTACCGGCGGTTCGGCTTCGTAGACGTACTGCGCGACTTCCACTTCCCGGGCGATGAACGGCCGTTCGGCGTGCTCGGCCGGGACCTGCCGCTCGAGCCCCCGGCGTCATGACCCGGCGGCGGATCTCCTGGGCGCTGCTGGCCGTCCTGGTGCTGGCGCAGATCTGCTACCCACTCACCAGCGGTGCCACCCGGGCCGGGCTCACCGTGGCCACCGTCGTGCTCGGCTGGCTGCTCTCGGTCGGCCACGCCCTGCTCAGCCGGGGCCCGCGGGCCGCCGCGGCGCTGGTCGCGGTGGCCACCGGCGGCGGGTTCGCCATCGAGGCGATCGGAGTGGCCACCGGCATCCCGTTCGGCAGCTACGACTACTCCGGGGAGCTCGGCCCCAAGCTGGCCGGGGTGCCGCTGATCATCCCGCTGGCCTGGACCTGGATGGCCTGGCCGGCGTGGCTGGCGGCGGTCCGGCTCACCGGCGGCACCGCCGCAACCGCCGGCGGCACCTCGCCGCACGGCAGCACCGCCGCAACCGCCGGCCGGTGGGCCCGCCGGGTCGCGCTCGCCGCGCTGGGCCTGGCCACCTGGGACCTCTTCCTCGACCCGCAGATGGTGGCCGAGGGCTACTGGGTCTGGCGGGACGCCACTCCGGCCCTGCCGGGCCTGCCCGGCATCCCGGTCAGCAACTACCTGGGCTGGTTGCTCTTCGCGGTGCTGCTGATGAGCGCGCTACGCCCGCTGGCCGGCCCGGCCGTCGACCGCAGCGACGAGCGCGACGACCCGATGGTCGCGCTCTACCTGTGGACGTACGCCTCCAGCATCCTGGCCCACGCGGTCTTCCTGCACCTGCCCGCGTCGGCGCTCTGGGGCGCGGCCGGCATGTCGGTGGCCGCCGTGCCGCTCGCGGTGAGCGTGCTGCGCGCCCGCCGGCACGACGCCGTCCGGCCGGAGGCCCACCGGCCGCATCCTGCCGGCGTCGACGCGACCCGATGAGCGTCCTGCTCGCCCTGCTGCTCGCCGTCGCCGCGCTCACCGGGCACACCTGGGTCAACGCCACCCGCTGGCTGCGCCGGCCCACCGCGCACCCGGTGGAGCTGACCGAGCCGGTCGCCGTGCTGCTGCCGCTGCGCGACGAGGCCAACCGGGTCACCCCGTGCCTGCGCGCCCTGCTCGCCCAGCGCGGCGTGCCGGGGCTGCGCATCGTGGTGCTCGACGACGGGTCCACCGACGGCACGGCCGAGGTGGTCCGCGCCGTGGCCGGCGACGACTCACGGGTCACCCTGCTCACCGGTGTGGCACCACCACCGGGCTGGCTGGGCAAGCCGCACGCCTGCTGGCAGTTGGCCACCCGGGCCGACCCGGCGGCCACCGCGCTGGTCTTCGTCGACGCCGACGTGGTGCTCGCCCCGCACGCCGTGGCGGCGGCGGTCACCGAGCTGCGCGTCGCCGGCGCGACACTGCTCTCGCCGTACCCCCGGATCCTCGTGGCGACGGCGGCCGACCGGCTGGTGCAGCCGCTGTTGCAGTGGCTCTGGCTGACCTTCCTGCCGCTGCGCGCGATGGAACGCTCGCCGTGGCCGTCACTGGCCGCCGCCGGCGGGCAGTTCCTGGTGCTGGACCGGGCCGGCTACACCGCCGCCGGCGGGCACGCCGCGGTGGCCGAGAAGATCCTGGAGGACGTCGAGCTGGCCCGGGCGGTCAAGCGTGCCGGCGGCCGGATCGCCCTCGCGGACGGCTCGCGGCTGGCGGGCTGCCGGATGTACGACGACTGGCCGCAGCTGCGCGACGGGTACACCAAGTCGCTCTGGGCTTCGTTCGGGCACCCGGGGGCGGCGGCCGTGGTGGTGACGCTGCTGCTGCTGCTCTACACCGCCCCGCCGCTGGTCGCGGTCGGTGCCCTGCTCGCCGGCGCGCCGGGGGTGGCCGCCGTGGCGCTGGCCGGCTACCTGCTGGGGGTGGCCGGGCGGGTGCTGACCGCCCGGGCGACCGGCGGTCGGTGGTGGCCCGACGCGCTGGCACACCCCGTGTCGGTCGTGGTCCTCGGTTGGCTGACCCTGCGGTCGTACCATCTGCGGAAGCGGCGCCGTCTGACCTGGCGGGGCCGCCCGGTCAGCTAGGAGGACGCGGCATGGCGCGGATCGTGGTCGTCGGCGCTGGGGTTGGTGGCCTGGCCACCGCTGCCCGGTTGGCCGCCACCGGGCACGAGGTGACCGTCTTCGAGGCCGCCGACACGGTCGGTGGCAAGCTCGGCCGGTACGCACACGAAACCCCGGCCGGGTCGTTCCACTTCGACACCGGGCCGAGCCTGCTCACCCTGCCCGCGGTCTTCCACGACCTGTTCGAGGCGACCGGGGCCAAGCTCGACGAGTACCTGGACCTGGCGCCGCTGGACCCGATCGTCCGGCACGTCTTCCCCGACGGCACGGCACTGGACTCCTGCGCCGACCCGGTCGAGTTCACCGCCCGGATCGGCGCGGCCCTCGGCGACCGGGCGGCGGCCGACTGGCAGCGCCTGTGGCGCCGCGCCGAGCGGGTGTGGAACGCCTCCTCGCGGGACATCCTGCGCCGCGCCGTCGGTTCCCCCCGCGACCTCGCCTCGCTGGCCTGGCGGGTGCGCGACCTGGCCGCCATCGCGCCCGGTGCGAGCCTGCGCGGGCTGGGCCGCCGGCACCTGTCCGACCCTCGGCTGCGGATGCTGCTGGACCGCTACGCCACGTACACCGGCGCCGACCCGCGCCGGGCGCCGGCCGCGCTGGTCGCGGTCCCCTACGCGGAGCTGGCCTTCGGCGGCTGGTACCTGCGCGGCGGGCTGGGCACCCTCGCCGACGCGCTGCTGTCGCGCTGCCTGGAACTCGGGGTGGTGGTGCGGACCGGCGCCACCGTGACCCGGATCGACGCCGCCGGCGGCCGGGTGCACGGGGTACGCCTGGCCGGCGTCGCCGCGCCGGTGCCCGCCGACGTGGTGGTGGCCAACGTGGACGCGCTGACCGTCTACCGGGACCTGCTGCCGCACCCGCGCCGCCTGGCCGGGCTGACCGACCGCAGCCTGGCCGGTTTCGTGCTGCTGCTGGGCGTCACCGGCAGCACCGGGCTGGCCCACCACAACGTCTTCTTCCCCCGCGACTACAACGCCGAGTTCGACGCGGTCTTCGGCGACCCGGGTCGCGGGGTACGGGCCCGGCCGGCCGCCGACCCCACCGTCTTCGTCACCGTGGCCGACGACCCGATGGCCCGCCCGGCCGGGCACGAGGCGTGGTTCGTGCTGGTCAACGCCGCCCGGCAGGGCACCGCCGCGGGCGCGGTGGACTGGCGCCGCCCGGGGCTGGCCGACGCGTACGCCGACCGGATCCTGGAGGTGCTGGCGCAGCGCGGCGTCGACGTACGGGACCGGCTGCTGTTCCGCGAGGTCCGCACCCCCGCCGACCTGGACGCGGCGACCGGCGCTCCGGGCGGCTCGATCTACGGCACCGCCGGCGGGCTGCTCCGCCCGGCCAACCGGGGCCCGGCGCACGGGCTGTGGCTGGTGGGTGGCTCCAGCCACCCGGGCGGCGGGCTGCCGATGGTGACCCTCTCCGCGCAGATCGTCGCCGACGAGATCGGCCCGGCCTGGTAGGTGTAAGGAAGGGCCCCTTGTTAACGCCTGCGGTAGAGAAGGGTCCCCTTCTCACGGCGCCGCAGCGCAGCGGGGCAGCGGGGCAGCGGCGCAGCGACTCGTGGTCAGCCGGCGTCGAGCAGGGCGCGGCGGACGGTGGAGAGCAACTGCCCCAGGCCGAAGGCGGCCAGCAGCACCCACACCGCCGTCGCCATCGTGATGGTGCCCGCCGCCAGGTCCGGCTCGATCAGCCCGGCCAGCCCCGCGACCAGCAGCCCCACCAGCGCCACCGAGACCCGGGTGGGACGTTCGCCGACGGTCACCGCGCCGATCTCCCGCATGCCGGCGGAGACCGCCCGGGCCCGCACGTACTCGTGCAGCCAGGACAGCGCGCCGGCCGCGACGACCAGCGCGCCCGGCGCGCCGACCAGCCAGAAGGCCAGCAGCCAGGCCACCTCACCCAGCCGGTCGGCGAGCGAGTCGTAGACGTAGCCGAGCCGGGTGGTGCGGCGGGTCGCCACCGCCACCGCACCGTCCACGCTGTCCGCCACGGAGGCCAGCAGCACGAACAGCGCGCCGAGGAAGGGCCCGTCCGACTCGCGGATGGCCAGCAGCGGTACGCAGAAGCAGAGCAGCACGCCGGCCGCCGTCACCGCGGTGGGGGTCACCCGCAGCCGACCCAGCACGTACCCCACGTGGTACGCGAACCGCAGCCAGGCGCGTACCACCGGGGCGGCGGTGCGGGGGTCGAAACCGCCGTGCAGCCGCGCCCACGCCGTGGCGTACTCGTCCCAGTTCAGCTGTGTGCCCACCACGGCTCAACCGTCGTGTCGGGGATCAGGTGTCGCGTGGCGTGCGTTCACACCTGCGCGCCGGCCTTGAGGTTCTGCCAGACCTCGCGGGTCGCGGTGGACCGGTTGAGGGTAATGAAGTGGATCCCCGGCACGCCCTCGTCCAGCAGCCGCCGGCACATCTCGCTGGCCTGCTCGATGCCGAGCCGGCGCACCGCCTCTGGGTCGTCGGCGACCCGGTCGAAGCGCTCCGCCAGGGCGGGCGGGAAGGGCGCGCCGGAGAGCTGCACGGACCGCTCGATGGTGCCGATCTGGGTCACCGGCATCACCCCGGCAAGGATCGGGGTGTCGCAGCCGGCGGCGGCCACCCGGTCGCGCAGCCGCAGGTAGTCGTCGGCGTCGAAGAACATCTGGGTGATCGCGAACTCGGCGCCGGCCCGGCACTTGCGCACGAAGTGCGCGGTGTCGCTGGCGACGTCGGGCGAACGGGGATGCTTGTACGGGAACGCCGCCACGCCCACGCTGAAGTCACCGGCGTCGCGGACCAGCCGGACCAGGTCCTCGGCGTACCCGACGCCCTCGGGGTGGCGGACCCACTCCCCGCCCGGGTTGCCCGGCGGGTCGCCCCGCACCGCCAGCACGTTGCGCACGCCCACTCCGGCGAGCCGGCCGATCACGTGCCGCAGCTCGGCGATGGAGTGGTTGACCGCGGTGAGGTGGGCCATCGGCAGCAGGGTGGTGTCGGTGGCGATCCGCTCGGTCACCGCCACCGTGGTGTCGCGGGTCGACCCGCCGGCGCCGTAGGTGATCGACACGAACGACGGGCGCAGCGACTCCAGCTCACGGATCGCCTGCCAGAGCAGCCGCTCCCCCGCCTCGGTCTTGGGCGGGAAGAACTCGAACGAGAACGTCGGCTGCCGGTCACGGATCAGCTCCCCGATCGCCGGCTGCGGATTGGGAAGGACGGAGGGAAGACCGAGCGCCACGTCCCGACTCTAGCGGGCGGCGTCCGCCCCACCCAGACGCTTCCCACGCCCATCGCCGGGCCGGGAGGAGCGTCGTACCCCCGAGGTAGGAATGGTTGGTGCGGGAGGGGCGGCGGGGTCGGCTCCAGGGGTGCCCGCGGGGGTCAGCAACCGACCGGTGGCGATCGGTTCCGCCCAGCCGGCGGGCAGGTCGCCGCCCCACCGACGCCCCGTTCGGAGGACCGATGACCCCGCCCGCACCGTCACACCCGCAATCGCTCGGGGCGCTGCTCGCCCAGCATCGGCTCGCCCTCGGCTGGAGCCAGCAGCGCACCGCCGCCGAGTTGTGCGTCGCCTCCGGCGTACCGACGCTGAGCAGGCACGAGGTGTCGCGGTGGGAACGGCAACGACGCGTACCGGGTGGCTTCTGGCTGGGCTGGCTCTCCGTGGTGCTGGACGTGCCGCTGGTGGTGCTCGCCGAGGCCGCCGCGCGTACCCGGCGGGCCGGCTCGGCGACGCTCGGCGGCCCGGGCCGGGCCACGGTCGCCGCGACGCGGCCGGCCGGGCGCCCGGGTGCGGGCCGCGGCGGGGCGCGTGCCGGCTCGACTGTGCGTGGCGGTGGAGCGCGGGGCGCGGCGACCGGCTAGCGTCGTGGCGTGACCCACGCTGCTCCCGTGTCTCCCGTCGACCGCGCCGGCCTGCGGCAGCGGGTCGACAAGGCCCTCACCGAGTTCCTGGCCAACCAGCGGGCCCGACTGACCGCCGTGGACGACGCCCTGGTCCCGGTGGCGGAGGCGATCGAGGCGTTCGTGCTGGGCGGCGGCAAGCGGCTGCGACCGGCGTTCGCGTACTGGGGTTTCCGGGGGGCCGGCGGGGTCGACGGCGACCAGGTGCTCACCGCCCTGGCGGCGCTGGAGTTCGTCCAGGCCAGCGCCTTGATCCACGACGACCTGATGGACCGCTCCGACACCCGGCGCGGCGAGCCGGCGGTGCACCGGCGGTTCGCGGCCCGGCACCGGGAGGCCGGCTGGGGCGGCGACCCGGACGGGTTCGGTGACGCCGCGGCGATCCTGCTCGGCGACCTGTGCCTGGTCTGGTCCGACGAGCTGCTGCACTCCGCCGGTCTGGACCCGCGGGCGGTGGCCCGGGCCCGGCCGGTCTTCGACGAGATGCGCACCGAGGTCACCGTCGGGCAGTACCTCGACGTGCTGACCCAGGTGACCAGGGACACCTCGGTGGAACGGGCCAGCAAGGTGGCCCGGTACAAGTCGGCGAAGTACACGGTCGAGCGGCCGCTGCTGCTCGGCGCCGCACTGGCCGACGCGTCGGCCGACGTGCGGACGGCCTACTCGGCGTACGGGCTGCCGCTGGGCGAGGCGTTCCAGCTCCGCGACGACGTGCTGGGCGTCTTCGGCGACCCGGCGCAGACCGGCAAGCCGGCCGGCGACGACCTGCGCGAGGGCAAGCGCACCTACCTGGTGGCGGCGGCCGTGGAGACGACCGACGACGCCGGTCGGGAGCTGCTGCTCGGCCGGCTCGGCGACCCCGAGCTGGACGAGGCCGGGGTGGCGCGGCTGCGCGAGCTGATCACCGCGAGCGGGGCGCTGGCCCGTACCGAGCAGCGGATCGTGACGCTGACCGACACGGCGCTCGCCGCGCTGACCACCGTCGACCTGGACACCGAGGCCCGCCAGGCCCTGGTCGACCTGGCCATAGCCGCCACCCGCCGCGCCGACTGACTCCCGACCCGCCCGTCGACCATGAAGTTGTCCGTCACGACACCGCCGGCGCGGGGCGCAACAACTCCATGATCAACGGTGCGGTGGCCCGTGCGGGAGTACCCCGCTGGCGGGCAGCCGAGGTTGGTCAGAAGCCGAGGGCCTGGGCGCGGCGTTTGACCTCGCGGGCATGGTCGCCGGAGAGGGCGGCGGCCGGGGTGCCGCCGAGCAGGGTGTCGTCCGGCTCGTAGAGCCAGCGCAGCGCCGCCTCGTCGTCGTAGCCGGCGTCGGCCAGCAGGTTGAGCACGCCGGGCAGGTGCTTCTGCACGACCTCGTTGGCGACCAGGTCCGCGGGCACCCGGCGGACGCCGTCGCGGCGGACCGCCAGCAGCTCCCGGTCGCGGATCATCTGGTGCACCTTGCTGATCGACACGTCGAGACGTTCGGCGACGTCGGGCAGGCTGAGCCAGCCGGCCGGGTCGGCGGGGCCGGCGAGCTCGGGGCCGGGCACGGCCTGGTCGGAGGGTACGGAATCGGTCACCCGATCACCCTGCCACGCCGCCACCGGGACGGGCCAACGGCACCCCGGACATGGGCCCGGCGACAGCGCCGCGAGAGCGGTCCACCGCCCGGTCGGGCACCCCGACCGGGCGGACGGCCTTCGGCGAACGTGCTGGTGGAGAGCCGTTCGGAGCAGCGTGGGAGCCCCGTCGGGGTGGCCGCTCACGCCGCGGGACGGACGGTGTCCGACCCCGGCTGTAGCATCCTGTTCCACCTTCACCTCTTGGACACATAGACTCCCTGCCGATGGACACACAGGTCGCCGACACGTTGCTGGGCTCGCTGATCGACGGGCGCTACCGCATTCGCGGTCGCGTGGCCCGTGGCGGCATGGCGACCGTGTACACCGCCACCGACGAACGCCTCGAGCGCACCGTCGCTGTCAAAATCATTCACCCGACCCAGGCGCCCGAGGCCCGTGCCCGGATCGCCAACTTCGTAGCGCGGTTCACCGATGAGGCGAAGACCATCGCCCGGCTCACCCACCCGAACGTGGTGGCGGTCTACGACCAGGGCACCCACGCCGGTCTGCCCTACCTGGTGATGGAGTACGTCCGCGGCCGCACGCTGCGCGACGTGCTGGCCGAGCGGCGCCGGCTCAACCCGGACGAGGCGCTGGCCATCGCCGAGCAGATGCTCGCCGCGATCGCCGCGGCCCACCGGGCCGGCCTGGTGCACCGCGACGTCAAGCCGGAGAACGTGCTGGTCGCCGAGGCGCCCACCGGTGGTGTCGCCAATCTGGTCGACAGCGTCGTCAAGGTCGCCGACTTCGGGCTGGCCCGGGCGGTCGAGGCGAGCGCCGACGAGGAGCAGGGCAACCAGCTGATGGCGACCGTGGCGTACGTCGCCCCGGAGCTGGTCACCGAGGGCCGGTCCGACCCGCGCACCGACGTCTACTCGGCCGGCATCGTGCTGTTCGAGATGCTGACCGGCCGCGTGCCCTACGACGGGGACCGGCCGGTCGACGTCGCGTGGCAGCACGTGGACCGCGACGTACCGGCGCCCTCGACGCTGGTCCCCGGCCTGCCGTCGGTCCTGGACGAGGTGGTCGGCCGGGCCACCCGGCGCGATCCCGGCGCCCGCCCGGCCGACGCCGGCGCGCTGCTGGCCGAGGTGCAGGCGGCCCGGGACGACATCGGCGACGTCAACAGCCGCACGGCGGTGCTGCGCCGGGTCACCGACGAGCCGATGTCCCAGCCGACGATGATGGTGGCCGCGGTGCAGCCGGCCCATCGTCCCGCCTGGGCCCGACTGCCCGAGGGTGGTCAGGGGCCGGGCCGGCGGCGGGCGGCGCCGGAGCCGACCGAGGACCTGTGGTCCCGGCTCGGCGCGCTGCGGACCCGGGTGCTGGGCGACCCGCGGGGGCGGCGGGCCATCGCCGCCGCGGTGGTGGTGCTCGGCCTGCTGGCCGCCGTCGGCGGCTGGTGGCTCGGGGTGGGCCGCTACACGGTCGCCCCGCAGCTGGTCAGCCTGACCAAGGCCGACGCGCAGGCGCAGGCCGACCGCGCCGGGCTGACCCTGAAGTTCGCCGAGCCGCGCTTCGACGAGAAGGCCCCGAAGGACAGCGTGCTGGGCCAGGACCCGGCGTCGGCCACCCGCATCGCCAAAGGCGGCACGATCACCCTGACCCTCTCCCTCGGCCCGGAGCGCTTCCCGGTGCCGGACGTGGTCGGCAAGGAGTACGAACTGGCGGAGGCCGACCTGGTCAACGCGGAGCTCGTGGTGGTCAAGGGCGCCGCCCGGTACGACGACAGCCTGCCCGCCGGGGTCGTGCTGGACACCAACCCCAAGGTGGGCGCCGAGGTCAAACCGGGCACGAAGGTCACCCTGACCATGAGCAAGGGCAGGGCGCCGGTGTCCGTGCCGAACCTGGTGGGCAAGAACCTCGGCGAGGCCCGCACCGCCCTGGCCCAGCTGGGTCTCGTGCCGGTGGAGACGTACAAGGACTCCGACAAGCCCAAGGACGAGATCCTCGGGCAGAGCCCGGCCGACGGCACCGGCGTGGAGAAGGGCGCCCAGGTCAAGCTGGAGGTCAGCAAGGGCCCGCCGCTGGTGGTCGTACCCCGGGTGGTCGACCTGCCCTGCCCGCAGGCCAAGCAGGTACTGGAGAGCCAGGGCTTCCCGGTGGCGATCCAGTTCAACCCGAACGCCATCGTCCGGTTCCAGAACCCGGGCGAGAACTCCCAGGTGCCTCCGGGCACCCAGGTCACCATCGGGTGTCTCTGACATGGCGGTGACCCGGTCCCGCCCGGTCGGCTCGCACACCCCCACCTCCGGAGGGCTGGCGAAGGCCGCGCTGCCCTACCTCGACGCGGCCGGCGCCGAGGTGGTGCAGGTCTACGTCTCCAACTCCCGGGGCTGGGCGCTGCCCGCCGGCGACCCGGCGCAGGACGTGCTGTTCCGCGACGGCTGCGCCGAACGGGGAATCCCGGCCTTCATCCACGCCTCGCTGCTGGTCAACCTGGGCTCACCGACCCAGGCCACGGTCGAGCGGTCGGCCGAGACCCTCGCGCACGCGCTGCGTCGGGGCGTCGCGATCGGTGCCCGCGGGGTGGTCTTCCACGCCGGCAGTTCGGTCGACGCCGGGCACGCCGAGGCGGCGATGCGGCAGGTCCGCGCGAAGCTGCTGCCGCTGCTCGACTGGACGGCGGAGGTCGGCGGGCCGATGCTGCTGGTGGAGCCGAGCGCGGGCGGCGGGCGGTCGCTGGCCTCCCGGGTGGAGCAGCTCGGGCCCTACCTGGACGCGGTGGACCGGCACCCGATGCTCGGGGTCTGCTTCGACACCTGCCACGCCTGGGCGGCGGGACACGACCTGGCCGCAGAGGGCGGCATGACCGCGACGCTTGACACCCTGGTCGCCACCGTGGGGGCGGACCGGCTGCGCCTGGTGCACGCCAACGACTCGAAGGACCTGTGCGGTTCGACCCGGGACCGGCACGAGAACATCGGCAAGGGCACGATCGGTGAGCCCGCCTTCGCGGAGCTGATGGCCCACCCGGCCACCGCCGGCGTTCCGATCGTGGTGGAGACCCCCACGGAGAAGCACGAGGGCCACGCCGCCGACATCGCCACCCTCACCCGCCTGCGCCCCTGACCCGTCCCACCCGGCCCCCGCGCCTGGTTGATCAAGGGCGGGGGCCGGGTGGGTCAGGCGGCAAGGATGCGGGGCAGGACGGTGACGGCGTGGTCGATGGCCGCGTCGTCGAGGTCCATGTGGGTGACCAGGCGGGCGGTACGCGGGCCGAGCACCGAGACCAGCACACCCTCGGCGCGCGCGGCGGCGGCCAGGGCGTGCGCGTCCAGCGCGTGCTTGGTCAGGTCCAGTGGGACCAGGTTGGTGCGCACCGCCGAGGCCAGCACCCCGAACGGGGCGACCGCCTCGGCGAGCCGGGCCGCCCTGGCGTGGTCCTCGGCCAGCCGGTCGACGTGGTGGGCGAGGGCGTACCGCCCGGCGGCGGCGAGGATGCCGGCCTGACGCATGCCGCCACCCATCCGCTTGCGGATCATCCGCGCCCGGCCGATCTGCTCGGCGCTGCCGATCACCAGCGAGCCGACCGGCGCGCCGAGGCCCTTGGAGAGGCAGACCGACAGGGTGTCGAAGAGCCGGCCGTACTCGATCAGCGGCACCCGGTCGGCGACGTGGGCGTGCCAGATCCGCGCGCCGTCGCAGTGCAGGGCCACGCCGGCGTCGTCGGCGACCCGACGCAGCTCACGCAGGGTGGCCAGCGGGATCACCCCGCCGCCACCGCGGTTGTGGGTCTGCTCGACGGCGATGGCCCGGGTCGGGACGGCGAAGTAGCCGTCCGGACGGACCATCCGGGCGACCGTCTCCGGGTCGATGTCCGCCCCCACCGCCGGCCACGTCCGCGAGGAGATCCCGCCGTACGCGGCGGCGGCGCCGATCTCGTACGTGACCACGTGGGCGTCGGCGTCGCAGAGCAGCTCGTTGCCGGGCGGCACGAGCAGTTGCAGGGCGATCTGGTTGGCCATCGACCCGCTCGGGGCGAACAGCGCCGCCTCGTGCCCGAACAGCGCGGCGACCTCGGCCTCCAGCGCGTTGACGGTCGGGTCCTCGCCGTAGACGTCGTCGCCGACCTCGGCTGTGGCCATCGCCTCCCGCATCCCGGCGGTGGGCCGGGTCACCGTGTCGGACCGGAGGTCAACAAGAAAATCAGCCACGGTAATCCTTTCGGCTGCCGACCGCGGGGCTCGCAAGCTCAGCCACGGAGCATTTCCGCTACCAGGAAGGCCAGCTCCAACGACTGCTGGGTGTTCAGCCGTGGGTCGCAGGCGGTTTCGTACCGGTCGGGCAGGTCGAGGTCCTCGATGCCCTGGGCGCCGCCGAGGCACTCGGTGACGTCCTCGCCGGTCAACTCGACGTGCAGGCCACCGGGGTGGGTATCCAGCCCCCGGTGCACCTCGAAGTAGCCGAGCACCTCGTCGACGATGCGGTCGAAGTGCCGGGTCTTGTAGCCGTTGGACGACTCGTGGGTGTTGCCGTGCATCGGGTCGCACTGCCAGACCACCTTGGCGCCGGCGGCGGTGACCTTGGCCACGATCGGCGGCAGGGCGTCGCGGACCCGGTGGTTGCCCATCCGGCTGATCAGCGTGAGCCGGCCGGGGATGTTGTCCGGGTTGAGCTTCTCGCAGAGCTCGATCGCCTCGTCCGGGGTGGTGGTCGGGCCGAGCTTGACGCCGATCGGGTTGGCGATGCGGGAGATGAAGTCGATGTGCGCGCCGTCGATCTGCCGGGTGCGCTCGCCGACCCAGAGGAAGTGCCCGGAGAGGCCGTACGCCCGGCTGTCGGAGACCCGGGTCAGCGCCCGGTCGTACTCCAGGGCGAGCGCCTCGTGGGAGCAGTAGAGGGTGACGGTGCGCAGCGCCTCGTCGTCGGTCATCCCGCAGGCCCGGATGAAGGCCAGCGCCCGGTCGATCTCCCGGGCGATCGCCTCGTAGCGCTCGCCGGCCGGGGAGTTCTTGACGAAGCCCTTGTTCCAGTCGTGCACGGCGTGCAGGTCGGCCAGACCCCCGGCGAGGTACGCGCGGAGCATGTTCATGGCCGCCGCCGAGTTGGCGTACGCGCGGATCATGCGCTGGGGGTCGGCGACCCGGGCCGCCGGCGTTGCCTCCAGCGAGTTGATCATGTCGCCGCGGTACGCCTGGAGACCCCGGGCGTCGGTCGGCAGGGAGCGTGGCTTGGTGTACTGCCCGGCGACCCGGGCGACCTTGACCACCGGCAGCGACGCGCCGTAGGTGAGCACGATGGCCATCTGGAGCAGGGTGCGGGCGTTGGCCAGCAGGTGGCTCTCGGTGTTGTCGGCGAAGGTCTCGGCGCAGTCACCGCCCTGCAGCAGGAACGCCTTGCCCTCGCAGACCAGCGCGAGCTTCTGCCGCAGTTGGTCGACCTCGTAGGGCGCGACGACCGACGGGACGGTGTCGAGGACCTTGCACACCTCGGCGACGGTGGCCGGGTCGGGCCACGGCGGGGTCTGCGCCCGGGGCAGGTCCCGCCACCGGTCCAGACCGAGGGCGGCGTCCTCGGCGGAGTCGACGGTCGGTCGGCTGGTCTGCAGGCCCGGGCTGCCCACCGCGGGATGGCTCAGCTGATGCCACTCATGGCGCATGACAGAAAGCGTACGGCGACCGCCGCGGTGGCCGGGCGCCGAGGGGGACGGTTCCGGCAGATGGGAGGCCACGGTCACCGGTCCGCTCCCCGACCGGGTGAGGGCGCGTCGGCCCGGTCAGGAGCGGGGTGAGGGCGAGACGTCGCCGGGCCCGCCGCCCGCGTCGGCGCCGCCGCTCGGCGGGGCGGTGGTCGGTGCCTCGCCGGAGATGCACCAGTCGCCGCCGTCCCGGGTGACGGTGAACACCAGCGCCCGGGTGGCCTTGCGCTTGCCGGCGGTGACCGAGACCGTGGCGCTGACCTCCTGGCCACGCGGGCCGGAGCGGACGTCGGTGATGGTCGCCTGGGGTACCTCGAAGTGGTCGGCGAAGTCGCCGTTCGGGCCGGTCGCGGCGACGTCGAAGCCGTCCTGCAGCACTGCGCAGAGCTGGCTGCGACCGGCGGCGGCGTCCTTGGCGGTCATTGCGTCGAGGTACGCCTGCACGCGCTCGCGGGACCGGGTCGCGGCCTCCTCGGCGGGGGCCCGCTCGGGCGCGGCCTGGTCGTCGTCGTCGGAGCCGCCGCCGATCCCGCACCCGAACAGGGCGACGGGCAGCACGGCCAGCCCGGCGGCGGTCGCCGCCAGCCTGCGGTGCGTCGGGCGCATGGCCACCTCCGTGGACGACATCGAGACATGCCGAGCCGCGAGTCTGCCACATCGACCCCACCCGTTCGGCGCGAGGAGGGGCCCGGCCGACGTCGGACGTCGACCGGGCCCCGGAGGCGTACGGGCGGGGAGGGGCGGTGCGTGCCCCTCCCCGCCGTGTGGGTGGTGCGTCGGCCCTCGGCTCAGCCGAGACCGCCCTTGATGGCGCCGATGAGCTCGCCGTTGCCGGTGTCACCGGAGAGCTCCCAGAAGAAGGCGCCACCGAGGCCCTGGTTCTTCGCGTACGTCATCTTGCCGTTGATGGTCGACGGGGTGTCGTAGCTCCACCAGTTGCTGCCGCACTTGGCGTACGCGGTGCCGGCGACCGTGCCGGTGGCCGGGCAGGTGTTCTTGAGGACCTTGTAGTCCTCGATACCCGGCTCGTAGGTGCCCGGCGCCGCGCCGGTGGCGCTGCCGCCCGGGGCGGCCTGGGTGACCCCGGTCCAGCCCCGGCCGTAGAAGCCGATGCCGAGCAGGAGCTTGTTGGCCGGGATGCCCTTGCTCTTGAGCTTCTGGATCGCCGCGTCGGAGTTGAAGCCCTGCTGGGGGATGCCGGTGTACGAGGTGAGCGGCGAGTGCGGGGCGGTGGGGCCCTGCGCGTTGAAGGCGCCGAAGTAGTCGTACGTCATCGGCATGATCCAGTTCAGCGACGGCGCGGCGCCGGCGTAGTCGGTAGCGTCGATCTTGCCGCCGTTGCTGCCGTCCGCGGTGATCGCGGCGGTGACCAGCGCGGAGGAGCCGAACTTCGACCGCAGGGCGCCGACCACGTTCTTGAAGGCGTTGGGGCCGCTGGCGTCGCAGCTCAGCCCGCAGGCGTTGGGGTACTCCCAGTCGACGTCGATGCCGTCGAACACGTCGGCCCAGCGCGGGTCCTCGACCAGGTTGTAGCAGCTCTCGGCGAAGGCGGCCGGGTTCTGCGCGGCCTGGGTGAAGCCGCCGGACCAGGTCCAGCCACCGAAGGACCAGATCACCTTCAGGTGCGGGTACATCTTCTTGAGCTTGCGCAGTTGGTTGAAGCTGCCGCGCAGCGGCTGGTCCCAGGTGTCGGCCACGCCGTCCACGCTGTCCGCGGCGGTGTACGCCTTGTCGTAGTCGGCGTAGCTGTCACCGATGGCGCAGCGGCCGCCGGTGGTGTTGCCGAAGGCGTACAGGATGTGGGTCAGCTTCGCGGCCGAGCCGCTGGTGTGGATGTTCTTGACGTGGTAGTTGCGGCCGTAGACGCCCCACTCGGCGAAGTAGCCGACGACCTTCTTGCCGCCCGGGTCCGGCGGGGTGGTGGTCGGCGGCGGCGTGGTGGGCGGGGTGGTGGTGGGCGGCGTCGTGGTCGGCGTCGTGGTCGTGGTCGGCGGGGTGGTCGGGGTGCCGCCGCCGCAGGGCGCGCCGTTGACGGTGCAGTTCAGCGGGGCCTTGTACGCCCCGGTGCCGTTGTAGCCTCAGCTGAACGAGGCGCCCGGGGCGATCCCGCCGGCCCAGCTCTTCTTGACCGCGACGTAGTGGTTGCCGCTGCTGGTGACGTCGGCGTCCCAGGAGCTGCTGATGGTGGTGCCCGACGGCAGGTCGAACTCGATGCGCCAGGTGGCGACCGTGGCGCTGGTGCCGTTGGTGACGGTCACCTTCGTCTCGTGACCGGTCCCCCAGTCCTGCGCCTTGGTGAACGTGGTGGTCACACTGCCGGCGCCGAACGCGGTGGCCATCGGCACCGCGGCGACGGTCATGGCGACCACGGCACCGGCCCAGAGGGCCCGGCGGAGCGATCTTGTCATGAGGCGTCTCCCCAAATTGTTAGGAAACTTTCCAAAAGGATGGTGAGACGGTACTCACGGCGTCATCACTTCGTCAAGATGTGCATGTATCGATTTTTCCTGGTGGGTGGACGGGGCACCGGCGGCCACCACGTGCCGCCGCGTAACCTCGGCTCATGACCGTCTTCGACACCCCGATCGACGCCCTCAACGGCGGCCCCGCCGACCTCGCCCGCTACCGCGGCAAGGCGCTGCTGGTGGTCAACGTCGCCTCCCGCTGCGGACTCACCCCGCAGTACGCCGGGCTGCAGGCCCTCGCCGACGAGTACGCCGACCGCGGCCTGGTGGTGCTCGGCGTGCCGTGCAACCAGTTCGCCGGGCAGGAGCCGGGCAGCGCCGCCGAGATCAGCGACTTCTGCCAGGTCAACTACGGCGTCACCTTCCCGCTGACCGAGAAGGTCGACGTCAACGGCCCGGACCGGCACCCGCTCTACGCGGCCCTGGTGGACACCCCGGACGCCGACGGGCACACCGGGGACGTCCGGTGGAACTTTGAGAAGTTCCTCGTCGCGCCGGACGGCACGGTCGCCGCGCGTTTCGCCCCCACGGTCGAGCCCGGCGCCGACGAGCTGCGCGCCGCCATCGAGAAGGTGCTGCCCGCCACCGCCTGACCGCCCCGCGGCCGGCCACGGCGCCCGACCAGCCGCGGTCCGGGCGGTCACGATGGGACTACCATCAGCGACGGGGCCGGCCGACGCGCGGCCGAGGGGGCGCGATGTTCTTCGCGGTGCAGGGCATGCTGTCGCCCACGCTCGTCCCGACCGCCCAGCACGTCAGCATCCAGCGAGCACTCGAACGGGGCCGCGTGGTGCTCGACGCCGCCGTCCCGGACGAGGTGGCCCGCGAGCACGGCCGGCTCCGCCCGGTGCCGCCGATCCCGCCCGGGCTGAGTCCCGCCGAGCAGCGCCGCTTCGTGCTGGAGCACCTGCTCGGGCAGGTCGCCGCCGCGACCGGCTACATCTCGATGCCCGCCGACGACCTGCCGCCGTTCGTCTGGGAGCTGTTCGCCGCCGCCCGACCGGTGGTGTTCACCTGGTCCGACCCGACGACCGGCGAACCCGTCGCCCGAGTGGTGGTCGCGGTGTGGCGCGGGGTGCCCGGCCCACGGCAGCCCTGAGCCGGCGGGCTGCTGCCTCAGCGCGCGGCGAACCGCCACTGCGCGACGTCGGCGACCGGACGGTAGCCGAGCGCCTGGTAGATCCGGTTGCTGATCGGATCGGCCCGGTCGGTGTAGAGCGTGCACCGGGTGGCGCCGGCGTCCAGCGCGTACCGGCTGGCCCGCGCCACGCAGCCACTGGCGTAGCCGCGACCGCGCCGCGCCGGCGGGGTGTAGACCCCGCTGACCCGGGCCACCCCGGCGACCCGCCGGCTCAGCCAGGCCGTGGCGACCGGCTCGCCCGCGTCCGCCCAGAGCCAGAGCAGGTCGCCGTGCTGCAGCCGGGCGTCGATCTGCGCGGCGGGATCCACCGCCGGTCCGCCGGGCGCCGTCTCGGCCAGGAACGCGCCGGCCCAGGCGACCAGCAGGTCCCGGTCCGCGACCGTGGCCGGCCGGGCCCGCCCGCGCACGCCGACCGGCGGCCGGACCGCGTCCAGTTGGAAGATCCGCTGCGCCGTCCCGGGTACGGCGACCAGGCCGGCGCGCTCGGCGTACCGCTCGGCGAACGCCTCCACGGCCGGCACCGGGCCGTGCACCTCGGCCAACGGCGGCGCCGCCCCGAGCAGGTGTTCCGCGAGGGCCCGCGCGGCGGCCGGCGGCATGGCCGCCAGCAGCGGCCCGCGCGGCGGGGTGTGCACCGCCGCGCCCACCGTCACGCCGCCGTCGACCACCCGCACGAACCGCTCCGCACCGGAGAGTGCAACGTCGCCGGAGAGCCGGTCCGCGACCAGCGTGAGCAGTACGTTGTGCAGGACGGGCTCGCGGCGCAGCCAGGCGCCCGCCGTGGCGGCGAAGGCCGCGAGGTCCTCGACATGGCAGTGCACGCACGGGAGTCTGCGCGCCGGCCGGCGCCCCCGGCAACGGAATAACCCAGCACTCTGGTCGGGAATGTGTCGTGGAGGGACGGAGTTGGGACAGAGCATGACGACTGTGGGACTGATCGGCAGTGGCAACATCGGCGGCACGGTGGCCCGACTGGCGGTGGCCGCCGGCTACGACGTGGTGCTCAGCAACTCGCGCGGACCCGAGACCCTCACCGACCTGGTCGACGAGCTGGGCGAGCGGGCCAGCGCCGGCACCGTCCAGGACGCGGCTCAGGTCGGCGACCTGGTGGTGGTCAGCGTGCCGCTGAAGGCCTACCGGGCGGTGCCGGCGCAGCCCCTCGCGGGCAAGGTGGTCATCGACACCAACAACTACTACCCCGAGCGCGACGGCAACTTCCCCGAACTGGACTCCGGCGAGACCACCAGCAGCGAGCTGCTCCAGCGGCACCTGCCCGAGGCCCGGGTGGTCAAGGTCTTCAACAACATCTTCTTCAAGCACCTGCACGACCTGGCCCGGCCGGCGGGTGCGGCCGACCGCAGCGCGCTGCCCATCGCCGGCGACGACGCCGCCGCGAAGGCCGAGGTGACCGACTTCCTCAACCGGATCGGCTACGACGCGGTGGACGTCGGATCGCTGGCCGACGGCTGGCGTTACCAGCCGGACACCCCGGCGTACGGCACGATCTACTCCGCCGACCCGAACAACTGGGAGCAGTCGGGGCAGGGCGATGCCGGGAAGCTGCGCGCCGCCCTGGCCGCCGCGACCCGCTGACCCGTCGCCGCTGGGGGCAGCCCTCAACGCCCCCAGCGGCGATGATGGCAGACGGCATCATTCGTGAGCCGGCTTCGGAGGTAGCCATGGTCCGTGACGTCACCGTCCACGTTGCCTACCGGCCGGACCGGTCGATGCGGGTAGTGGTGCTCGGCCCCGAGGAACCGGTCGAGGCAGGCACGACACACCTCACCGCGGAGGTTGGGCCAATTGCCGCCGCGGGCGTACGAGCTGTGTACGGGGCCGAGCCGGTGAGTGTCCACCTACGGCTCGACCGGCCGCCATGGCTGGAGAGGGGCATGATCGTACGTCTTACGCCCGAGGACACCGACGGCATGACCCACCCATACGGGCAGGTCATGGGTTTCCTGCCGGTCGGAGGTGTCATAGTCGTCCATCCCGAGGCCAGCGCCGGCATCTATCCGCCCGAACTGCTGACCCCGATGGACCCGACGCACGTACCGCCCGACACGCTGGCGGACATCGTGCGAAAGACGGACTGCCCTGCGAGGCAGCCGTAGAGCCGGCTCGTGCGGTTCGACCATCAGTTGGACGGCGTATCGCCGACCGATCGGCCGCACCGCCGCGCCAGTTCCGCGCGCAGCCGTCGCCCGCTCGGCGTGACGCCGACCAGGGACACGTGGATCTCGTGTGGCCACTGGACCTGGCCCTTGTCCCACAGCCCCATCCGGCCCCACTCCCAACGGTCCAGCACCGGCCGGGTCCGGTCCGGACCGGCGGGCTCGACCACCAGGATCGGGACGAGCCGACCCCGGACGTCGGCCACGACCATGTCCCACTGATAGCGTCGGTCGATGTCCGTCTTTCGCACTCCGCAGGTCATCCTGTTCAGCCCGGACGTGCCGCGCGCCGCTCGGTTCTACCAGGGGTTGGGGTTCACCGAGACGTTCCGGGTGCCCACCGACGACGAGCCCATCCACGTCGATCTGGTCCTGGACGGGTACAAGATTGGCATTGCCTCGGTCGCCTCCACCCGTGACGACCATGGGCTCGACCCGGTCGCCGAGGGCCAGCGGGCGGCCATCGTGTTGTGGACGGACGACGTCACCGCGGCCCTCGCCCACCTCGTCGCGGGTGGAGCAACGCAACTGGTGGCGCCGCACGAGTGGCTCGGTCGACTGCTGATCGCCTGGACCGCCGACCCGGACGGCCATCCGATCCAACTCGTTCAGCACCTCTGACGGGGCATCCCTCCGCTGCGTCTGCCGTGGCGAGAACTGGGGACGCGCGGCAGATGCCCCTCCGTAGCATCGGTGGATGGGAGCGACGAGCACGCCGGCGTACGACGCCCACGCGGACTGGTACGGACTTCATCTCGGCCGGGGGTGAATACCTTCGGCGGGTGCACACGACCGTGGCGGACCTGCTGGGCCCGGGTGGCGGCCCCTGCCTGGACGTCTGCTGCGGAACCGGCGCGCACGCGGGCGTGCCGGCGGGTCTGGGGTGGACGCCTATCGGCGTGGACCTGTCCGGCGGGCAGTTGCGGCACGCCGCCGAACGGCTGCCGGTGAGCCGGGCCCACGCGGCGGCGCTGCCGATCGCCGACGCGTCGCTGCCCGCCGCGATGTGCGTGTTGTCCAGCACCGACGTGCCCGACTACCCGGCTGTGCTGCGCGAGGTCGCCCGGGTGCTGCGCCCCGGCGGACGGTTCGTGCACGTGGGCGTGCACCCCTGCTTCGTCGGCGCGTTCGCGGACTGGAGCCAGCGGCCGCGGATCGTCGTCGACGAGCGGTACGCGGACCGGTCGCGCAGCTTCGACAGTTGGTACACCGGCGGTGTACGGGTCCGGGCGGGCGCGTGGCACGTACCGCTCGCCGACCTGCTGAACGCGACCGTGACCGCCGGCCTGCGGCTGGTCCGGGTCACCGAGGCGGGGCCGGATGGCATTCCGGACCTGCTCGGATTCCTCGCCGTACGAGAGCCCTGACGCCCAAATGACCGCGACATGCCGGCGGCGACTTGCGCGCCCGTCCCATAGACGGGACTCTGTTCGGTGAGTTGCACCCCGCTCACCGAATGTGTTCTCGGAGGCGACATGCACCTGCTCCGTACCGCGCCCCGCCGGCTGCTCGCCGGCACCGGCGCGTTCCTGCTCGGCACCGCGCTCGCCGCCACCGCGTCGGCCCCGGCCGGGGCCACCACGCGGGCGGGCGCGGACAGCGTCGGCTACGTCCGACTCGCCCACCTCTCCCCCGACACCCCCGCCGTGGACGTCTACCTCGCCGCCCCGGACGCCGCGCAACCGCGCGTCTTCCCCGGCGTGGGCTACGGCGTGGTCTCCGAGTACCTGCCGCTGAGCCCGGGCCGCTACGCGGTGGCGATGCGCGAGGCCGGCGCCCCGGCCAGCGACCCGCCCGTGCTCACCACCGAGGTGGCGGTCGTCAGCGGGGGCGCGTACACGGTGGCGGGGGTGGGCCGGCACGCCGACCTGGGCCTGCGGGTGCTCAACGACGACCTCAGCGCGCCGGCGCAGGGCCGGGCCAAGGTCCGCGTCGTGCAGGCGTCGGTACGCGCCCCGGTGCTCGACGTGGCCGCCGTCAACGGCCCACGGATCGCCGACGGCGTCCAGTTCGCCACCACCACCGACTATCAGCAGGTCGAGCCGGGTCGCTGGCGGTTGCGGCTGAGCAGCAGCGGTGGGCCGACGACCGACACCGAGGTCCGGCTCACCGACGGCGCGGTCTACTCACTGCTCGTGTTGGACGCCAAGCAGGGCGGTCTCACCACCCAGCTGCGGCGCGACGCCGAGGGCGGCACGGTGGTACCGGCCGGCGGGGTCGACACCGGCGCCGGCGGCACGGCCGCGCGCGGGCTTTCCGCGTACCCCCTGGTGGCCGGCGGGTTGGCTGCCGTGGCGGGCGCGGTGAGCCTGCTGTTGTGGCGGCGCCGGCGGCGCACCACCTGGTGAGCGCCGGGCGCGGCCCCGCGATCCGACGGCACCGCGACCGCCGGGTGCCGCTGGCCGCGCTGGTCGCGGCCGGCGCGGCGGTCTGCCTGGCCGCGGGCACCGGGGTCGCGCTGGCCGCGGGCACCGGGGTCGGCGTGGTCACCACCGGTGCGGTGCCGCCGGCGGCGAGGTGGCAACCCGGCTGCGCCGACGACTGCCCGTCCACCACCGCCGCGCCGCCCGCGCCGCAAGGCCCACCCACGCGGGTACGCGTACCCGCGATCGGGGTTGACTCCGGGCTCACCGTGCTCGGGCTGGACGCCGCCGGCGCCCTGGTGCCGCCGGCCGACTTCGCGCAGGTCGGCTGGTACGGCGGCGGTCCGCCCCCCGGCGACACCGGCCCGGCCGTGCTCGCCGGGCACCTGGACTCGCGACGCGGCCCGGCGGTCTTCGCCCGGCTCGGCGAGCTGCGGCCCGGCGACCGCGTCGAGGTGTGGCGCGGCGGGCACCGGCTGCTGTTCCGGGTGACCGGGTCGCTGCGTACCCGCAAGGACCGCTTCCCCACCGCCGTGGTCTACGGCCCCACGCCCGGCCCGGAGCTGCGCCTGGTCACCTGCGGCGGCGACTTCGACCGGCGCAGCGGGCACTACCGGGACAACGTGGTGGTGTTCGCGGTGGCCGAGCAGGCTGATCTGGTGCCGGAGTCGGCAGCGGGCTGAGCAGCTCGACGGCGCGCCCGGACGACGCCCGACCCGGACGACGGGCCTGGTCGACGACGGGCCCGGGCGACGGGGCCCGGGTGCGTGATCGACTCGGTTTCCTGGAAATCGGGGTGTCCGGCCCGCTTGGCCTCAAGTGGTTGTTGCAACGGGGTGGGCTCTCATGAGATGAGGGGTCGTGCCAGG
>NZ_JBHSBO010000043.1:0-18957 GCF_042650685.1 Micromonospora sp. GCM10011542 | reverse complement strand
CCGAAGCCAACACCAGCCCTACGACATTTCCCAACCCCGACCAACCCGGCCAACGTTTGTGGTCAGAGCACTAGCCGCATCGTGGCGTAGGTGTCCTCGCCCTCGGCGAACAGCTTCGTCCCCGTGCCGAGCGTGAGTGGATGAATTGACAGCGTGTAGACATCGACCAAGCCGGCCTTGGCGAGCGACCGCACCAGTTCGCCGCTGCCAAGCACGACGAGGTCGCCCTCGACGTCGCGCTTAAGCGCGGCCACGGCATCAGCCGCGTTGCCCTTCAGCAGCGACGAGTTCTCCCACGGCAGTGGCCCGGCCAGAGTGCGCGAGGCGCCGCAGCGGCGGGATAGGGCTGTGCGTCCACGGCGGCTGGTGGAGAAACAGCGCGGTGCATAAGAAGTGGCCCCGGCTACCCAGTCATGGGCGGCCGGGGCCATCTTGTCGTCAGGCCGCGAAGCGGGCCTTCCAACGGCGCGCCAGGAGCACCGCGCCAAGGCCAAGGACCAGGGAGCCCAGGCCGATACCAGCGAGGGTCGCACCGCTGGCACCCGTGACCGGGAGACCGCCGCCAGCGCCAGGCGCAGGAACGGGAGGTGCCGGCGTGTACGTGGCGGTCGCTGTGGGCTTCGGCGTGGGCTTCGGGGGCTTCGTGGGCTTCAGCGGGTTGGACTCGCAGCCGATACCCGGCGTGCCCTGGTTGCCGTCCAGACCCCATGGGTCGTTCTTCACGTCGACCAGGGTGACGCGGTACTTCACGTCGGAGCAGTTGACCTTGCCGGGCGGGTTCGGGAAGTCGGCGCACAGGTTCTGCTTCGTGCCGGTGTAGAGGTACGCCTCGCAGTCGCGCGGCTCCGGCGGGCCGGGCACCCGAGCCCGGAAGTTGACCAGTTCGTCACCGATCTGCAAGTCGCTCACCACCACGGTGCCGGCGGTGCCGTTGTCGTACACGACGCCGGCCTCCTTGATCGTCCCGGGCGTCGCGACGGTAAAGGAGACATCGCCGTCCTCACCGCACTGCGTGTTGCCACCGATGAGCTGATCCCAGGAGTTGGTGTTGACGCCGTTCAAGACCAGGTAGACCCGGGGAGCGCCAGCGCTGCACGTCGCGCCGTCGGCCAGCTCGTAGTGGAACGTGACAGGAGTGGCTGCCGCGATCTCCATGTTGAGATTCGCGGTCTCGACGGACGTGTTGGCCCCCTTGAGCGTGACCTCGTTCTTGCCGGTGATGGCGGACGCCCCGTTGGCCGTCCACACCGGGTCGCCGGGCTTGGCCTGAGCGGGGGCGCTCAGCATCAGGGTGCTGAGTGTCAGTGCGCCGAGTGCGCCACCGATCATCTTGAGCGTGCGCAATTGATCTCCCTCGTTGGCGGATGGTGCGGCCGGGCTGAACGGGGGCAGACGCTAGCCGCGCCACACGCAAGGGTCAATCAGGCAGAAGCGGCCCTTGACCAGCGGAAATGCCACCAGGCATCGCCTGCCGATGACGGAGGGGCCCAAAAGCCTTACGGGGCAACACCTTTGCCGCAACCTAGGCGACCTTTAGGAAAGACTCACCCGAGACATGTCCGTGTTTACAGATAGCGAAACGACCCTGGCTATTCACCGATGGGCGGTCGCGGTCGCGGTCATTTTCGTTTGATCGGTCGGGGCGCGGCGGAGGCATTGCACGATGGCTGACTCGACACCGCAACCCCCCGCCGCGCTGGCCCGGCCGCAACTTGGCTGCACGTCCGGCATGGAACCTGCCGACCCAGCCTCTTCGGCCGCAGCCGCAGCGCTCCGGCGAGCGGTGGCCGTACCTCATTTTCGGCGGAGCCACCTTGCTGCTCGGGGCCCTCGCCACGCTGGTTGTCGTCCTGGCCAGATGAACCCGTCCGAGGTGCGGCAGCACGACCCTGTAACGCGGCACGCGCGCTCGTATTCATTACGCCCCAAGGGGTTGAGCGTGTCAGCGTGGCGCGCTACGGCCTGGCGGCTGGCACGACGTCGGTGCCGCCGACAGGGGTGGGAACACCCCACACTGCCCAGGCTGGCGTTGCCGACGACTGCCCCGGTGCGGATCGAGTTTAGGAACGGCGGTGTTGCGTTTGGGGGACCGGCGGACATGTTGAACCTGTGTCGGGTCGGCGGTCAAGTCGCTTGGGGCGAGTTCGGTAACGTCGGCGGCGCGGGCCTGATCCGGGGTTTCCGTCCCCGGCACGGGGGAAGCCAGCGGCATGGCCGAGACCTTCGCGGATCAGGACCTCAAGACCCTGCGGTCGATCGCGCGCGGTGCGGGGATACCGGATACGGACCGGATGCCGCACGACGAGCTGGTCGAGATGTTGCGCCGGGCCGGACTGGCCGAGCCGACTGGCCGGCCGGTCGACACCAACCTGGCCGAGCAGGGCGGCGCACCGACCTCGGGCACGTACCGCGCTGAGGGCGTCGGACGCCGCGAGTCGGCCGGCGGGTCGGGCGCGCAGACGGCCGCCGCCGTCGACCAGCCGACGCAGGATCCGGCCGGGTTGTCCGGCCTGCCCCGCAGCAGTCTGGACCTGGGTGACGAGAGCACTGGCGGTCGGGCCGCCGAGGAGGCGGTCGGCGCCCGGCGGGGCGAGTCGGTGATCGACGACCGCGCCCAGGACGCGCGGGGCGTGCAGGGTGAAAACCAGGACCCGGCAGCAGGCGGTCAGCCTTCCCGGTAGGCGGGCAGCCCGAGCGCGGCGCGGACCCTGCCGGCCTCCTTGGCTCCGCTGTGCGCCGCTGCTGCGCGGATCTCCCGCATCAGCGCATCGGCGTCCGCCGCTTCGCCGGCTCGCCGCCAATGCCGCAACGCGACGTCGTTCTCCTTGAGAAGTGCGCCCATTGGCGCCCGGACCTCTGCCGGCCAGACCGTCTCGCGCAGCTCAACCGCGTGTGCCGCGTTCGTCCGGGCCACGTCGGCGGCCAGCGTACGGACCGTCCGCCACGGCTTCCCGGCGTTGACCGCGTCCTCCAGCTCTTCCAACACGGTGTTGTACGGGGCCACGATCGCCAGGTAGCGGCTCTTCGCCTCAGCAGCCGTCAGCGCGGCCGGGGTGGTCGGCGCGGCGCTTTGCCAAACCGGCGCTGGAGCTTGCGAGTCGACCTGTTCGCCTGTGCCGCACCCGGCGAGCAGCACGGTCAGGGTCAGGACGGCCGGCCAGCGACGCACGGAAGCTTCCCAACTGTCGAGTCTCGAGACACCGGGATTCTAGGGGCACACCTGCCGGCCGAGTAACCAGCGACGGCGGCGCCACCGGCGGGAAGTGGATTGCCCGCACAGGAGGCGCCGCGGTGGGTGCCTCGCCGGTGTGGGCCTCTGACTGGAACAGCCCGGGCGGAGCATTCGCTTCGGCCGGGCTGTTTGGCTGTGGGAGCTGTCGCTGCTGCTGGTGCTCCGCTGCCAGATTCCACTCCGGCCACGATATCGGCCGTTGGTAGGCGGGAACGTCCGGCCAGCGCAGGGTTCTGATGGAGCGCCCTCCCGGGCACGCGCGGCGCGGGCCGGCTTGCGCAACCATCGCCTCGTCGGTGCGGGTGGACCGCACCGACGAGGCGATGATCAATGAAAGAGCGTCACCTGTTGGCGATCGTGATCGTCGCCGTGCGGTAGTTGTCGCGCTTGTCGCTCTTCGTCGGGTCGTAGTTCTTTTCGATGTTGCCGGCGCTGTCGACGGAGAACCAACGGAACGTGGTGGTCTCGGTCACGTGGAACACCTGCCCCGGCTCCCGGAACTCGGTCGCCGCGTAGCGGGGCGACTCGAGCGTGGGCCGGCTACCGTCTGTCGTGTAGTAAATGGTGGCCGGCTCGTTGGTCTCGAAGCGCACGTCGACCGGCCCGGAGTATTGCCCCGTGCCGGGGACCAGCTCGGACGTCGGGTTCTGGTTGTCCCTGCCCCAGTCTGCCGCTACCCGGAACATTTCCATGATCCCGTTGGCGTACTCCATGGTCTCCGCGTGCCCGCTGACGAGGTCGGGATTGCCCACCCAGTCCGGCTGGAAGGAGCCGCCCTGCCAGTTGCCGGTGGCCGGGTTGTAGACGGAGCCGCCGACCTCCCAGCCGAAGGCGTAGATCCCGTAGGTGTGGTACAGATCCTCGCGCACGTTGCCGGCCGAGGAGTACAGGACGTCGGACGAGCCGCCGACGTTCTCCGGCGTGACGACGGTCTCCCGGTGCGCCTTGACCTGCGACAGGATCCGGGCGGCCGACTGCCAGTAGAACGCCTCGTCACCCAGCGGCGGGCGCGGCGTGGTGATCCGGCCGTCCGCGATGTAGGCGCCCGGCTGCCAGAACAGCTGGCCGCCGTTGGAGTGCACCGACATCATGAACTTGATGTTCGAGTACTTCTCAACCAACCAGATGATGTTCTGTGACTCTGGCTCGGACAGCTCCTCCGGCCCCTGGAAGGTGTCGCTGACGCAACTGGTCGACGCGCCCGCGTAGCCGTCGTGACCCGACCCGACCCGGTAGTTCCGGTTCAGGTCGACGCCCCAGGAGTTGCGCCGACCCGGATCGGCGTTCGCGTCCGGGCAGTGGTTCGTCATGTTCCGCCGCTGTGAGGCGAAGTTGTAGAAGCTGTAGTTCGCCCCGTCGGGGTTGTTGGAGAGGATGAAGAAGACGTCGGTGTTGTCGACGATGTCCTTCGTCTCCCGATCGGTCCTGTAGTTGTGCACCAGACGCTCGGCAGCCTCCAGGCTGGTCGTCGCCGGCACCCACTCGCGGGCGTGGTCCTGCGCCTGGATCAGGACACCGGGCTTCTTGCCGTCGCGGTGCTTGCCGATCCGCAGGACGGGGATCGTTGCCGGGCCGCGCGGCACTTCGCCCTCCGGTGCGCCGGCGCGCTTCTGGTCGAGGAAATCGGTCAGCGCGACCGGGCCGGACGTGGGCGCCACGACGCCGGTACCCGCGTTGGTGCGGTACGGGTGCGCCCGGTCGATGAGGCCCTGGGACTGGGTCTTGAGTGCCGCCGCCACCTGGGCCGCCGTGCTCGCGAGGGCGCCGGAGGCGTCCTTCGCGAGAAGGACGCGGACTGCCTTGCCCGCGACCTCCACCGCTAGCGGAAGGTTCGCTCCCGGCCGGTCCACGAACTCGACGGTGATGTCGTTGCCACCTTCGTGGCCCCACGCCGCCGAGCTGACGACGACCGCCGACTGCCCCGTACCGCCGATCGTGGCCTGCGCCTTGCGCTGGTAGCCGTTGGTCTGGTTCGGCAGGTCGATGATCTCGGCGATGTCCGGGTACTGACGGGCGATCTCCTCGGCGCGGCTGTAGAGCTGCTGCGGGTGCCGGTAGCCGTCCACGAAGTCCGACTTGTAGGACGGGTCTGCCGTCAGGGGCGGCGCGGCGTCCTCGAGCCAGTTGGAGACGTAGCCGGTGGTGACGCCGCCGGTGGAGCTGGTGACCCGGATCTGGTTCGGGCGTGCGTCGAGCTTGAACAGGTTCCGGTGGAACATGTACTGGCCGGAGTCGACGAACCGGCTCATCGTCCGGGCGAAGCCGAACGAGGTGCCCTTGCCCGAGTCGTTCTCGAGCTGCATCCCGACGATCGGGTCGGCCTGCTGGCCATCGGTGGTCCGCGCCTCGACGTAGAGGAAGCCCTGGCCCTTTGTGGTGAACCAGTCGGCGCGGGCGATGCGTACGGTCGCCTCGTGGTTCGACGGCTGGACCGCCCGGGCGCTGGCGGCGCCGAGGCCACCGTCGGCCTCGTTGCTCCAGGCAAAGCCGGCGTCGTCGCGGAGGATCTCGACGCCCAGCACCTTCAGCTCGGCGACCTGCTCGGCGGTCACCACCGCCTCACCTTCGATGCCGGTCGGCACGCGCTTGAGGCCGTGTTCGAGGTCGAACCCGGCGGCGACCACCTTGTCCAGCATGTCGGCGCCGGTCAGCCTGATGTGCACGAGCTGTACAGGCTCTCGATCCTCGAGCTGGGATCGCCCGGAGCCGGCCGATGCGGTCGACGCCGTGAGATCCGCGCTCGCGGGTCCGTTCGCGACGAGGACGCTGCCCACCAGTGCGGGCAGCGCGAGAAGCGCGATGCGCCGTTGTATGCGTCGCATTGTCCCCTCCTTCTGCTTGCGAGATGTGGTTGAGGTCGCCGACCCTCGGCGCGTCGTGTCCCCATTCAGGACGGTCCCGCTGAGCGCGCGCTGAGCCCAGGGGTACGACGATGGCTGCCGTTGCGAGAAGGATCGGAGGGGCCGTGAGCGAGCTGGGTCCGGTGAGCCTATGTGCGTTTTCGGAGGCGGCGGTTCGCGTCGATCGAATTTGAGCATTACTTGAGGCGAGCGGACGAGCAGGTCCTTCCAGCAGGCCCGGCGGCTCGGTCTGCGCCGGTAGTCGGCTGCGAGGCGGGTGGTGGCGGATGAGTGGCCACCGATGCTCACCAGGGCCGGTGGCGGTAGTGATCCAGGCCCACAGATGGTCGCGGGGTTCTCCGCCCCCGGGGCGGTGCGCTGCCCTGCGTCGCCGACGTGGCGGAGGCATGGCGAGGCAACGCTGTACGACGTTTCCGCCAGTGCGGTCGACGACCTGCTCGACCTGCTTCTGGTGATCAGCGGAAGTCTGGCCCGCCGGCACCGCCACGACCGAGACCATCCTCAGCCCGATCGCCGGCTACTCGATCGCCGCGTACGGGTGGTTCAGATCCGATTCCTCTTTACTCCCGAGCCGGCGCTGCGCCCGCTCGGTGATCTCGCCGGACCTTGCCCATCATCGATCTGGCCCGGCCGAAGGCCCCCACACCGAAACGACTGGCGACACCTACGCCCTCCGCCCCGGTCTCCAGAACCTTGTCCTTCACCTCGGTTCCAGTGTCGAGGACCTTGTCGCGCACCTCGGTCCCCGTTTCGAGGACTTTGTCCCGCCTTTCCACGGCCGCGTCCAGCCACCGCGACCGTCGCAGACGCAGCAGGACGCGGCGGATTGGAAGGCCCGAGGCATGGACAATCCGCTGCTGACCGCGCACGATAGACCGGTGCCGCTCCAGGAGGGATTTCGAGGGCAGCGGTTGGCCTCGGTGCCCCGTCCGCTCGTCGCCGAGGCGCTGCGGCGCCCGATCACCGGGCGCCTTCTCGTCACCGACGCCGGATACTACCCGGACGCCGCCGACCACCGGATGCAACGCCCTCGGGGCACGCCCGAGGTGTTGCTGATCGTGTGTGCCTCCGGCTCGGGCTGGGCGCGCGTCGGGTCGGGCGTGCATCGGATCGGGGCTTGGCAGGCGCTGGTCATCCCCCGTGGCATCCCGCACGAGTACGGTGCCGACGAGCGCGATCCCTGGACGATCTGGTGGGCGCATCTGATGGGGTCGGACGTGTCGAAGCTCGCCGACTGCATGGAGGCCACGATTGAGCGGCCCGTGGTGCCGGTGCGGGCCATCGGTCGGGCGGTGGCGCTGCTAGACGAGATCGTCACCTGCCTCGAGCGCGACCAGTCACCCATCCGCCTGCTGGGCGCGGCGGGGACCGCGTGGAAGCTGCTGACGCAGATCAGCGTCGACCGACTGCTTCCCGAGCCGGGGGACCCGCTGCAGCGCGCAATGAGCTACCTGGCCGAGCGGCTCGACGCCCAGGTGAAGGTGCCCGAGCTGGCGCGGCTGGTGGGGGTCTCACCGTCGCATCTGAGCACCCTGTTCCGCAGGGCGACCGGAGGCGGGGTGTTGGCTCACCACACGGCGCTGCGGATGGCCAGGGCACGGCAACTGCTCGACACGACCGGTGCGACGGTCACCGAGATCGCGTCCGAGATCGGCTTCGACGACGCCTTCTACTTCTCGCGGGTCTTTCGCAAGCACCACGGGATGAGCCCGAGCGGTTTCCGCCGCCGCTATGCCGGCTACGAGGTCGCCGACACCGCCTTCGAGGTGTGACCGCACCTGCTCTGTGGGATTGCGAGCGGGGGTCCGGTGCGGCCGGGGTTCGTCCGGATACCGGCGTGGCATCCGGACGAACCACCCAACCCCGGTCGTCGACGGGGTCCGGCGCAGCCCGACAGTGGTTCAGCCCTTCAAGCCGCTGCTGGCGATGCCGGAGAAGAACTGCCGCTGGAGCGCCAGGAAGATGAGGATGAGCGGCAGCGACGCGACGAGAGCGCCGGCCATGAGGGTCGGGTAGTCGGTTCCGAACTGGCCCTGGAGTCCGGCCAGGCCGACGGTGATCGGGCGCTTGTCGCCGCGCGGGGTCACGATGAGCGGCCAGAGCAGGTCGTTCCAGGAGTAGAGCGATGTGAGGACGGCCAGCGCCGCCATGGTCGGGCGGGCCATGGGGAGCATGATGTACCAGAACGTCCGCAGGGGTCCGGCACCGTCGAGTCGGGCGGCCTCTTCGAACCCGGCGGGGATCGACATGAACGCCTGCCGCATCAGGAAGATCCCGAAGGCCGAGAACATGCCCGGGATCGCCAGGGCGGGAACGGTGTCGAGCATCCCGAGGTCCCTGATGATCTCGAACTGCCCGATGAGGAACAGCTGACTGGGCACCATGAGCATGGCGATGAACAGCCCGAACAGGAGCTTGCGTCCGGGGAACCGGAGCCGGGCGAATGCGTAGCCGGCAAGCGCCGAGACGGCGAGCTGCCCGGCCACGCGCAGTACGAGCGCCGACACCGAGACGGTGAGCTGCGCCCAGAACGGTACCGAGCCGAAGAACGTGGCGAAGGCGCCGGTGGTCGCGTCCTCGGGCAGAAGCGTCGGCGGCATCTGGGAGGCTTCGCGGTTGGACTTGAAGACGGTGAGCAGCTGCCAGACGAACGGCGCCACCATGACGACTGCCGAGACGGCGAGAACGACGTGGATGACCCACTCGCCGTGGCGCGAGGCCTTGGATCCGGCTGCTGCGCGCTCCAGTCGCGTGCTTCGCAGGAGTTGATCAGTCATAGAACACCCACCGACGTTGCAGGCGGAACTGGACGAGGGTCGCTGCCATGATCACCATGAGCAGCACGATCGCGATCGCCGCACCGTAGCCCTGGTCGAACTCCACGAAGGCCTTCTCGTAGAAGAGGTAGACGATGGTCTTCGAGTCGGCGAGCGCGGTGTTGTTGACGCTGCGGAGCATCACGAAGATCAGGTCGAACATCTGCAGCGCGGAGATCACGGTCAGCACGGTCACCAGAAACACGCTCGGCGACAGCAGCGGCAGGGTGATCCGGAAGAACTGGCGGACCCGTCCCGCCCCGTCGAGCGCGGAGGCCTCGTAGAGATCCTGCGGGATCGACTGGAGTCCAGCTCCGAGGATGATGAGGTTGATCCCGAGGCTCATCCAGATGCCGACGGCACCGACCGCGTAGATCGTGAAGGTCGCATCGGCGACCCAGTACTGCCCAGGGACGCCGACCAGGGACAGGACGTAGTTCAGCAGGCCGAAGTCGCCGTTGTAGATGAAGCGCCACACCATGCTGACCGCGACCGGCAGCGTCACGACCGGCAGAAAGAACAGGACCCGGTAGAAGGCGCGGCCGCGGCCGACCTGCTCGATGAGCGCGGCGAGCACGATCGCGGCGGGGACGCCGAGCAGCAGGATCGCGGTGTAGAGCGCGGAGTTGCGCAGCGCCTGCCAGAAGCGGCCGTCGCCGAGCAGCTCGGTGTAGTTGTCGACTCCGGTGAACGTCCCGGGCCCGAAGGCCGGAACGTCCATGAAGCTCTTGCCGAAAGTGGTGAGGAACGGCCAGACGTACAGGGCGACGAGGCCGATGAGCGCCGGGGCGATCATCAGGTAGCCCCATCCGGGTGAGGGCAGCAGCCCTCCCCTGCGGCGGCGCGTGCGCTGCCGCAGGGGAGGGCTGGTGAGATCGGTGGTCACTGCGCAAGGACCTCGTTGATGGCTGTGTTGTAGGCCTTGGCGGCGTCGGCAGGGCTCTGCTTGCCTTCCCACGCCGGGGCGAGGTACTGAGTTTCGAGGCCGGTCCACTTGGCGGCGTCACCGGCGATCGGCAGCGGCACGGAGTAGTCGACGGCGTCGACGAAGACCTTGAGGTTGAACTCGGGCATCGCGTCGAGCCAGCCCTGCTGGGTGCCCTGATACGCGGGCAGCACCGCGCCGCTCTTGGCCTGGATGACAGCCGCGTCCTTACCGCTGGCGAAGATGAGGAATTCGGCGAGTTCCTTGGGGTGCTTGGTGCCGGCGTATCCGGCGTTGAGGATGCCGCTGATCATCGTGGCCCGCTGCTTCGCCTTCGGCAGCGGCGCGACGCCGACGTGGGGCCGTAGCGCCTGGTCACCGTAGAGGCGCTGGGCCCAGAAGGAGCCGGAGAAGTACATGGCGACCTTCTGGTCCATGAACATCTGCACCGCCTCGGTGTCCGAGAGCTGCTTGAGCGTCGGCGAGAAGCCGTCGGCCTGCATCTGGGCCCAGAACTGCAGACCGGAGATGGCCTCCGGGCTGTCGATGGCGGCCTTGCCGTCGTCGCCGATCACCTTGCCGCCAGCCTGGTAGATGCTGTTGTAGTAGCCGCCCTGGCGGTCGATCGGGGCGGCGATGCCCCACACGCCGGCGGCGGGGTTGGTCAGTTTGCGGGCGGCCGCACGCGCGTCGTCCCAGGTCCAGCTGTCGTCCGGGTAGGCAACGCCTGCCTTGTCGAAGAGGGCCTTGTTGAACCAGATCCCGTTCGTGTCGAAGTCCTTCGGCAGGCCGAGAAGCTTGCCGTCGACGTCGTACAGGTCCAGGACGGCCTTCGGGTACGCGGCCAGGTCGACGCCCGCCGTCTTGACCGCGCTGGTGATGTCGAGCAACTGGTTGCCCTTGGCGTAGGCGGGGAACTGGTCGGCGAGCATCCAGAACGCGTCGGGTGCGGTGCGTCCCGCGGCGCCGACCTGCAGGGTGGACCAGTATTCGGGCCACGGCAGGACCTGCACCTGGACATCGATGTTGGGGTGCTTGTCCTCGAAGGCCTTGGCGATCGCCTCCATGGCCGGCTTCTGGTCGTCACTCCAGGTCGCGTAGCTCAAGGTGACCTTGCCGTCTTTCCCGCCGCTGCCGCTGCAGCCGGTCGCGGCGAGCGCGGCCAGCACGGCCGCGGCCGCGATCCATCTCTTGCCGTATCGCATGGTTTCTCCTTGGTGGGTGGCCGAGCTTCAGTGCTCGGCCGGGGTGGTGGCGGTGTCGTGGTGGAGGTGGAGGCGGCCCGATGCCCAGTCGACATGGGCCGGCTCCGGGTGGTGGGGCAGGGTGTCCGCGCGCAGGCTCAGCGTGGCGGCGCCGGGGATGCCGACGTCGATGTCGCGCGGAGGTTCGCCTGAGCGGACGTCGGTGCTGAACAGCTCGACCCCGTCGGCGTGCACGCTCATGCGGGCGGCGGTGCCGGGGGTTTCGTCGTCGACACCGATGCGGGCGGTGAAGCGGTCGACCGAACCGCCCAGGTAGAGCTCGATCCGCGACGGCGTGGACGCGCCGAGCCCGTCGTGGAACTCCGTGCCCGCGATACTCATGCGGCGGCCGTCGCCCGGGTTGCCGCCACCGTTGCTCTGGTCGCGTTCGATCGGGCCGCTCTCGTTGTCGAACGCGACCATGGTCAGCGCCGACAGGCGATGGGACCCGGGCGTCAGGGGTCGGAACAGGCGGGCGTGCGCCACCACCGGGATGCCGTCCTCGCCCGGCGTCTCGACCGTGACCACGCCGGCCCGACCGGGTGCCAGGGCGGGGGGCGCACAGACTTTCCAGAAGTCACCGTCGAGGTGTTCCGCCGACCAGCCGGGCGGTAGCCGCAGGCGCCCGTCGGTCCGCAGGACGGCCGCGCCGTCCGGGCCGAGCAGTTGGACAGGCGGGTCCACCCGCGGGGCGGCCTGCTCGGGCCGCTCGACGGCTCGGTGCAGCCGGGCGCCGCGGGCGGCGACGACGGCGACGAAGCCGCCGTTGTCCGCCACCTCGACGACCAGCTTGTCGTCGACGGGACGCCGGTGGGAGGCCAGGCCGCCCTCGGCGCCGTCGCCGACGATCCACACGTCGGCCGGCCCGAGCGCCAGCCGGTCGAGCGGGACGGTGAGACGGCGCGCCGGCCCGGTGGCGATGCCGCCGATGAACCAGCGGTCGCCGGATCGGCGGGCGACGACGGCCTCGTGGTCGGGGTCACCGGCGAGCAGCATCGTCTCGTCCCACACCGGCGCGAGTTCCGCGAGGAACCGCGCGGCGTCCGGCCTGGCGAGGTAGGCGTCGACGTCGTCAGCGAAGTGGGTGATGCCGCACTCGAACGCGACGCTGAGCGCCAGCTCGTGGCCGTCGCTCGTGGTCCGCCCCGGCGCGCCGAACGCGACCGGCGTGTAGTCCATTGCCCCGACCACGTTGCGGGTGAACGGCTGGATCACGTTGTGCGCGGCGGTCAGGGGCGTCCCCTGGTAGAAGACGTAGTACTCACTGCCGCGAATAGCTTCGTAGCCGATGACCTGCGGCCAGGTTCGCGCCCAACCGCGCGGGATGACCGAGCCGTGGAAGTTCACATGCAGACCGAGCCGGGCCGTCTCGGTGAGGATCGTGTCGTACCAGCGGTAGCGTTCCTTCGACTCGGATTCCATGAAGTCGACCTTGATGCCGGCGACTCCCCAGGACCGCCACAGGGCGAGCTTCGCCAGGTTCTGCGGCCCGTCGAGGTCGTGCCAGACCGCCCACAGGTGCACCTGGATGCCGCGGCGGCTCGCGTAGGCCACGATCTCGGGTACCCACGTCTCGTCCCAGCCGCAGTCGATGAGCAGGTGCTCCCAGCCGAGGCGCGCGGCGACGTCGACGAAGTGCCGCTGCCGGTGCAGCTGAGCACCGGAGTAGAAGTCCGACCACCACGACCACGCGGCGCGCCCCGGACGCACCCACCGCGCGTCGGCCGACGGGTCGGGTGCGGGCGCCAACTCGTCGACGAAGCGGCTCTCGACGATCGCGGCAAGGTCGCCGATCATGAACACCCGCCAGGGGGTCACGGGACCGCGCGTGATCTCGACCGACTCGTCGGCCAGCGTGAACCGCGCCTCGCCCCCATCGCGGATCTCGGCGTGGGCGCCGCTGAAACGGCCGTCGATCGCCGCCTCGGTGAGCAGGAGATGCACCCCGGCCCGGGGCGAACGGACGAGAAGCGGGAACCCGTAGGCGCCGGGTGACAACTCGGCGACGTCGGTGCCGAAGCGTGGCGTCTCGTACCAGGTCTGGTATACCAGCGCCCACACCCGGGCGTCGGGTTCGAAGGTGAGCCGGGTGCGGTCGGCGTCGAGGCGGCCGTGGCCCTCCAAGCGGGCGAGCACGTAGCGGACGGCCACCCCGTCCACGCTGGCCCTGACATGGATCTGCCATTCGAGGCCACTCGCGTGGCGCAGTTCGTGGATCGTCTCGAGGTGCGCGTACCGGTGGGTTCCCGTCGCCTTGCCGGACCGGGCGGTCCACTCGTCGGTGATTTCGCGCTCGCGGGAGCGCAGGAGGACCGAACCGACGTCCAGGTCGACGCCGCCGACGCGGATGCCCAGCCGGACCCCGTCGAGGACGGTTCGTCCGTCGCGTCGCACACGCAGGACGACGCCGTCCGCTCGCGTCTTCACCTCGGGCTCGACGCGCTCGGGCAGCGCCGTCGGGCCGATCTCGTTGACCACATCGTCTCCGTGCCGTGGGGGCCGAGCGGGCGGATCCCCAGCACGGCGGGTTCCGACGCTAGGTTGGCGGCAGCCCGCCGGCAAGGTTCATTCGAACGCGAAGCCTGGACGATTCGCTTCTGTCTGAGAGAGCCGTGCCGCAGCGAGACACCGCCCATAGCCCCCTCGAAAGGGACGATCGGCGCACGACGATGATCCGGTCGACGCACGTCGTCCGACGAGGTTCCGCTGAGGCGGCCGGGCCGTGTCGGTGGCATCGCACGGTGCGCACCGTTGACCGGTCAGGTCGGGCAGCGCGCTTCCGCAGGTGCCCACGCCGAGCCCGTGTGGACGGACATCGTGGCCACTCGGCCTGACGGCGCCCGACCAGAATTCACGCCACACCAGGCGCGACCTGCCGATTCTCGGGGTCGCTGCTACTTCTCAGTGTTGCAACCAGCCCACCGTGAAGCGGTCAACGTGCCGTCGACGCGGCGCGGCACGTAGACGAGTGACCAGGTCCACTCGCCGCCATGGGATCGACGACAGATCATGTGCTACGGTAACCGAGTTGCAGTTTTGATTTCCTTAGACGTTTTCCGGCGCCTGATGGGGCATCTGAAACCCATCCAGGCGCTTTTCGTTTTTCGTGTCGTTTCGACGCGGGTGATCAACGCGGCGGCGTAAGGGTCCGCAGAGTGCGGTCTCTAACAGCCTGCGAAGGAGCAGACATGACTACAGGTACCGTGAAGTGGTTCAACGCCGACAAGGGCTTCGGCTTCATCAGCCCGGACGACGGCGGCGCCGACGTCTTCGCCCACTTCTCTGCAATCTCGGCGAGCGGCTTCCGCAGCCTCGACGAGAACCAGAAGGTGGAGTTCGACATCACCCAGGGCCAGAAGGGCCCGCAGGCGGAGAACATCCGCCCGCTCTGATCCACACTGCGAACGGCGGCCCGACTGGTTCAGCGGGCCGCCGTTCGGCGTTTCATGCGCTCACCACGGCATCGCGAAAATCGTCTGAGGTAGAAGGCCGGCCACTCCGGTGTGGAGCCAGCTCAGCATTGCCCCCGTGTTCTCCTCTATGGATCAATTCGGACCTCGGGCGCTAGTCTGACCGGGCCGACTGCCAGACAGCCGGGACCGGGTGCGCGGCGTTACATCCTGAAGGGTTGATGACTATGACGACGACCTACTCGGGTCCTGCGAGGCTGATCCTGGTCGACGGCGCATGCATATCCGGCATGGCTACCCTCAGTACCAACCAGCGCGGAGGACTCAACGGCTGGGGCGGCACGTTCCGTCCGGACGAGATCACGACAGACCTTCGCAATGCAGTCGAGGGGCTGCAATTGGAACTGCCCTACGATCGGACGGGGACAGTCGCCGTCACCGGCATACGCAAGCTACTCGCCACGCAGGTGTTGATGTCGTTGGCGGGCCGCGGCCCCGCACCATTCTGATCGTGCGCCGCACGGCCGCCGCTCCAACGCCACCGCGACGCGGTCACCCTGCAAACCCGTTGCGAGTGGCCGGCATCGGATGTCTGGTTGATCGGCCACCAATCACGGGAGGGACCATGACGCGCATGTCGCTGCCCGCCCCCACGTTGCACACCGCTCGCCTTCGACTGCGCCGTTCGGCGACGCGGATGCGGACGACCTCTTCGCGCTGCACAGCAGCGCCTACGTGCTGCGCTACTGGGACGCTCCGCCGTGGAGCGATCGCGTGCGTGCCGAGCGGTTCATCACGGCTTGCCGGCAGATGGCAGAGGCAGGCACCGGGGCGCGGCCGGCCGTGGATCGTGGCTGCGACCGGGCGTTCATCGGCTGGTGCAGTCTGACCCGGTGGAATCCGGACTACCGCAGCGCGGCGCTGGGCTACTGCTTCGTCGATGCGGCATGGGGCCAGGGCTACGCGACGGAGGCCGCGCGCGCTCTGCTGCGGTGGGCATTCGACACGCTGGACCTGAATCGAGTCCAGGCGGAGACCGATACGCGCAACGTGGCATCCGCTCGCGTGCTGGAGAAGCTCGGATTCGTGCGTGAAGGGACGTTGCGAGAGGACTGCGTCGTGAACGGCGAGGTCTCTGACTCCTGGGTGTACGGGCTGATCAGGCGGGAGTGGCGGCCGTCGTCCGAGCCGGTGCCCGCCCGCTAAAGCTCTGCTCCCTCGCGACGTCGCACGTCCAATGGACCGCGCTCTGTGTCGCGCTCGCTGTGGCTGCCGTGGGCGGACCCATCGTGGCGTTGACCGTCAACCTGAGCGCAGCATCGCTGGTGACCTCCGCCGCAACCCTCTCCGAACACGCCGCCGATCGGGCGCTACGGAGCGAGATCGGGTGCCCGGGCGGCAGGTGTAACGGCCGTGCCGAGGATGGTGCGTCAGGCAGTCTGGCAAGCACGGCTGGGCGGGTGACGGGGGGTCTAGTCCGTTCCCCCTCCGCCACCGCCAGTATCGAAGTTCGCAGCGTCTCCATAGGCAGCGTTCTCCGCGATGGCGGCGGAGTGCCGGTCGGGAACGCCTCGGCCCCGCTGGAAGATATCGCGACCAGAGCGCGGCGAGTCACGACGTATGGATCGCATGGCGGCTCGCGCGGCAGCCGCCTTTTCCTCGACGCTCTGTGGCCGACGACGTCTGCGCTTGAAGATCAGGACCGTCATGCCCGTTGCGAGCCCGATGCCAGCGAGCAAGAGATACCACTGCATGTCATCACGGTAGGACAGGCCCGCATCTGGACGGCGTACCCGCGCATGCCGCTCCGGGTGGGCTGGCGCTCATCGTCGGCGGTGACGCACTGTGATGTATGAGTACCTCTCCATGCGCTACGACCGAGCCCGCAAGAGACCTCGAACGCCACCGCAACTGCATCCTCGCCGCCTACATGGCCGCTGGGACATAGCCAGCGCTCGCGGCTTTGCCGATGAAAGGTCATCCAGGATTCAGCGCTCACGGATATCGCTGGCGTGGCAGGTCGCGATGCCGGCTCCTCCGTCACCTGACGACAAGTGCGCCCGGCCCATCTTCAGATAATCAGGTCCTTGGACGAAGAACAAGACTTGATCTTGTGACACGCTGGTTCCACGCTGTGACACATGAAATGGGACCCCGTCACCACGCTCCAACGCGCCCTGTGGATCGGAGGCGGCCAGTGGGCCGGTAAATCCACTGTCGCCGGCATTCTCGCTGACCGATACGGCCTCACCCATTACCACTACGACTATCACGACGCTCGCGGCCATGATGATCGGCGAACAGCACAGCGGGTCCGTCGCGGCGAGTCCCCAATCGAACCGGACTGGGAGGCAGTCTGGATCCAAGCAACACCAGAGGAAATGGCCGATCGGGTCATCGCCAACTTCGCGGACCGATTCCAGTGGGTGCAAGACGACCTGCGTGCCCTCGTCTCCCCTCGGCCCATCCTCGCTGAGGGCTGGGGGCTACGCCCAGAACTGGTCGCGCCGGTCGCCGGCTCCATCGGCCGGATGGTGGTCATGATCGCGACCGAGGAGTTCCGGCAACGCCAGGTCGCCCGGCTGCCCCGTGCAGGCACCATCGGGCACCAGGTCAGCGACCCGCAACTCGCTCAACGCAACCGCGTCGAGCGAGATCGGTTGATCTCCGCAGACGCGGTCCGCAACGCGCACCGCTTGGGGGTCCCCGTCATCGAGGTCGACGGCTCCCGTGACGCCGAAGCCGTGGCCGACCTGGTGGCCGAGCACTTCGCGCCGTTCCTGCCCGAGCAGCCCTGAACGTATGAACGGCCGTCGGGCGGTCAGCCGGCGTAGCGGGGTTCGCTGATCCGGCGGCGGAACTCCGCGTGAGCGGTCCGGAAGACGTCGTTGAGCCGCTCGAGCTCGGACTCGGTCGGTTCTCGCCGCAACCCGACCTCGATCTTGAAGTCGCCGTCCACGATCGCCACGTCCAGACGGTCGAGCAGGTCTGCGGGAACCCTTGTGATGACGAACTCGCGGAACGCGTCGGCGACCGTGCCCGCCATGTCGCCGCAGCCGCAGGTGCGGCCGTCCAGGACCGCACCGAGGTGGCTGCGGCCGATGATCGCGTCCCGATCTACGGGATCCATGACGCTCAGGCCCTCCTCCAGGACCGTGCGGGCCTCCGGCAGCCGTTCCTCGTGCTGCAGGAACAGGCCGAGTGCGATGCAGGCCCGCCCGACCATGTCATGGTCGGTGCTGCGGCGCGCCTGGTTCACCGCCTCGGTCAGCCGTTGCTCCGCCAGGCCCACCTGGCCGGCCTCCTTCAGCGCGAGACCCCAGTTGCGTTGCACCTGACTCCGTAGCTCCGGACGACCGATGCGCTGCGCCCTCGCGTCCGCCGCGGCGTACGTGCGCAGCGCCGCCTGGGTATCGCCGGCCTCATCCTGGGCCATCGCCAAGCCGAGCGCCGCCATCAACGCCTCCTCCTGCCGGCCCTGGCGATCGTAGGACGCGAGCACGCGCTCGATGGCCTCGATTCGCCCCGCCTGGTCACCGAGATCGCGGCCGAGGTTCGCCAGCGCGGACAGGGCGTTGAGCGTCGCCTGGTGGTCAACGCCGAGCCGCTCCTCCAAAGCCGCGACCAGGGAGGTGAGCAGGGGCTTGGATGCCCGATCGTCGTGGTCCAGCAGCTGGATCACGACCCGCCCGACCTGCTCGACGACCTCGTCCGGCAGTTGGTGCAGGCCCACGAAGAGCGGCTCGCCGGTTCCACCTGCCTGCACGATCGCCGCTCGCAGCGCCAACGCGGAAGCCACCTGCTCGTGCCCGTTGCGCCACAGGTTGGCAACCGCCTCCTCGACGACCTGCCGGGCACCTGCCACGTCGCCACGTTGCCGCAGCAGGTCCGCCAGCGGTTCGAGGCCGAACGCGTACCCGGCATGCTCGCGACCGTAGAAGGCGAGCCGCTCCTGGACGCCCTGGCGCAACTCCGTCTCGGCCTCGTCGAGTCGTCCGGCCATGCGCAGCGCCAAGCCCAGATTGAGCCGGTAGGTCAACTGGTCCTTGCGGGACTCGTGGTCGTGTGGCACCGCGGAAACGGCGCGGCCGAAGCACTCGATCGCGCGGTCGAGTTGGTCGGCGTTGAGCAGCACGTTGCCGAGGTCGCACTGGGCCGAGGCCCATTGCGGGCTGCCGTGACCATGCTTGTTCGCGACGGCCTGCAGCTCGCGCGTCATGAGGTTCTCGGCGTCGCCCAAGCGGCCCTCCCGCAACAGCGCGAAGGCCAACTCGACCGGAGTGAGGGGTGTCGTCACGATCCGCAAGCTTAGGGCCGCCTACTGACGTTCGCGCACCCCCGGGGTGACCTCGCACGAGGCCCCGCCCCGGCGCCATCAACCGACCATGATCACGAACTTCCGGAACTGCCGATGTGTGGACGTTCAGTGTCATGAAGCGCCGGCAGCGCGCTACTGGGCCCGAGACCGC